>JBIKTU010000124.1:0-5896 GCA_044347965.1 Caulobacter sp. | reverse complement strand
CCCGCGCAATGACATCGACGCCTATCTCTACAACTACCTCGCCGTTCAGACCGGCGATGTCGGCGCCTATGTGATGCTGAAGGATTTCGAGCGGTCCTCGCCCAAGCGCGCCGCCGACGGCGCCTATGTCGAGCAGAAGGCCCGCCGCTGGACGCCGCCCTACGAATTCTATCCGCCCGAGGCGCCTGAGTCGGGCGTTCCGCACTCCGATGAGAGCGACCAGTACAACGATGGCCAGCAGGCCGCGCTGCAGCGGCTGCGCGAGCTGCCCTTCATCCACATTGCCGAGGCACTGAGCTACCTGCGGGTCACCCCGCGGCCCGTGGCCACCGAGGACATGCTCTACCCCGGCGACATCCAGAGCCTCCAGGCCATGATCGGCCGGCCCCAGACCGGCGCGTTCCAGCCGATCGAAAAGGTCCGCGCCATCCAGTACGCGGCCGTAAACGGCTCGCCCAAGGCCCAGCTGGTGCTGGCGGTCATGTACTCCGAGGGCGTCGGAGTGCCGCGTGACTATGCCCGCGCCTTCTACTGGTACGCCGAGGCCGACAAGCAAGGGTCGGCCGAGGCCAAGTACGCGATGTCGACATTCTTCTCGCTGGGCGTTTCCGGCGTCGCCGACCAGGACAAGGCCGGCGCCGTCGTCTACCAGATCGACGCCGCGCTTTCGGGCTTCAAGCCGTCGGCCAACCGTCTCCAGCAAGTGCTGGCCCAGGTGTCGCGTCCGCGGCCCACGCCTCGCGACAGGGATTATCTGCCATGAAGACGCTGAAGCGCTTCCTTCCCGCCGTCGCGGCGGCCGTCGCCGTCGCCATCACCGCCACGGCCGCCCAGGCTTTCCCGGATGCGGCCGCCCGGGTAGACCAGCAGGTGCGTCCCAACTTCGGCGGGCTTGTCACGCCGCCGCTCAAGCCGCGCTGGCGTCCGGACCGCTGGACGCCGGATCGCTACCGCTGGGGCCGGCGTCAGCCGGGCTGGACAGACGACTACCCGCCCAACGGTGAATGGCGGCGCGACCGCAAGTCGATCACCGTCGACTGCGGAGACCCCTACGCGGGCCCGACGCCGATCTCCGACGCCCTGCGCAGCCTGGTCGACAACGGCATCCTCTACATCCGCTCGCGCGGCGGCGTCTGCCGCGAGACGGTGATCGTCGAGTATCCGGTGATCATCGCCGCCGAGGGGGCCTCGATCTTCGATCCGGCGCCGGCCACGGCTCCGGCGACCATCTCCGCACCCGACGGCGCGCCCTGCATCCGCATCGCCGGGGGCGTGAAGGGTGTCGAGCTGCGCGACCTGGTCCTGACCAGCGAAAAGGGCGGCCGCTCCGCCTGTATCGAGTCCTGGGGCGGCGACGTGGCGCTGGTCCGCACCTCGGTGACCTACTGGGGCGACGCCGCGGCGGTCTACGCCTCGGGCGGCAAGCTGATCCTGCGCGAAAGCAGCATCGACGCCTACACCTGGAACGCGGCTGTGATCGCCGAGTCGTCGGTCGTCGATATCGCCCGCACCCGGATCACCGGCGAGGAAACCGGCCTGGACATCACCCCGGCGGCGGGGGAGAGCCGCATCGACCAGGCCGGAATCATGGCCCGTGCGACCTCCGGTTCGGCCGGCAACGGCATCCTGGTGCGGGGCCTGCGCAGCGGGTCCGGCACGCTGTCGATCCGGAACACCGTGATCAGCGGCTGGCGCAACGGCCTGCACCTTGACCGCGGCGCGCAGGTCGACGTGAGCCGCAGCCGGTTCCTGCGTACGACGGTGGGCGTGGTCTCCGACGGTCAACTGCGCTTCACCGAATCGGCCATCGGCTCGCGCGACGTCGGCATCTACGTCGCCGGCGGCAGCGCCTTCATCCATCGCAACCGCATCCACGACTGGAGCCGTCGCGCGATCTGGGTGGAACAGGGCGCCACGGCCGATGTGGAGCACAACTGGGTCTACTACGGCGGCGACTGCTGGCGTCAGCAGTGGGACCGCGGCACCTACTGTGTCCGCGCCTCCAGCCTGCCGGCGACCCTGAAGGACGATAGCGTGTTCACCAGTTCCAGCCGGCCCTGGTGGGAAGCTGACGCCTACGATCGCGGCTACAGCCGCGACGGCACGCCCGGTTTCCTGGCTCCGGTCGCCCCGCCGGCGGCCGCGGCGCCGCCGAAGGGCTGGCGCTCGCGTCCGGCCCGGAAGTAGGACTCAGTTCACGCTGGCGGGAAAGGTCGGAGCCTTGCGGGCTCCGGCCGCCTGTTCGAAGGCGTAGCCGTAGCCGAGCAGCAGGCCGTCGCTCCAGGCCGGCCCGACGAACGACAGCCCGACGGGCAGGCCCATGACCTGGCCCATCGGCACGGTCAGGTGCGGATAGCCGGCGACGGCGGCGGCGTTGCCTGCTCCGCCGCCCAGGTAGCGATCCTTCAACACCGGATCGATCGGCCAGGCCGGGCCCAGCGTCGGGCCGACCAGCGCGGTGACCCCGAACGTCGCCAGCACGGCGTCGATTCCCTCTGGACCCGCCATCCGCGCGGCGTCGGCTCTGGCCTTCAGATAGGCCGGGTCGTCCAGGCCTTTGCTGGCCTCCGAGCGCTCGAAGAAGTTCTGGCCGAACAGCGCCATCTCCCGGTCGGCGTTGGCGGTGTTGAAGGCGATGACGTCGGCGAGCGTGCGGGTCTTCACCGTCTCCGGGTCGGTCGTGGCGAGGTAGGCGTTCAGCCCGGCCTTCAACTCGACCAGCAGCACGACCAGCTCGTTCCGGCCGATCTCGTCCCGGTTCGGAAAATCCGGCACATCGACCAGCACCGCGCCACGGGCCCTCAGGGTCGCCAGTGCAGTCTCGAACACCGCGTCGGTCTCGGGATGGAAGCCGACGGCGTAGCGCATCACGCCGATGCGGGCCCCCTTCAGCGCGTCGGGCTTGAGCCGCGCGGCATAGTCCTCGCGGCGACGTTCGGCCTGCGCCGTCGCCGGATCCTTCGGATCGGTCCCGGCCATGGCGGTCAGCAGCAGGGCGGCGTCCTCGACGGTGCGGGTCATCGGCCCGGCTGTGTCCTGGGTGGCGCTGATCGGTACGATGCCGGTGCGCGAGACCAGCCCCACCGTCGGCTTGAGACCCACCAGCCCCGTCACCGCCGCCGGACAGGTGATCGACCCGTCCGTCTCCGTCCCGATCCCGGCCGCCGCCAGTCCCGCCGCGACAGCCGCCCCTGTGC
Source organism: Caulobacter sp. (assembly GCA_044347965.1). Classification (GTDB taxonomy): domain Bacteria; phylum Pseudomonadota; class Alphaproteobacteria; order Caulobacterales; family Caulobacteraceae; genus Caulobacter. The sequence continues at coordinate 2,699 of JBIKTU010000124.1, read as the reverse complement.
CGGACGAGGAGCCGCAGGGGCTGCGGTCCAGAGCGTAAGGATTGCGCGTCTGGCCGCCCACGGCGCTCCAGCCGCTGATCGAGTTGTCCGAGCGGATGTTCGCCCACTCCGACAGGTTGGCCTTGCCCAGCACCACCACCCCGGCCGCCCGCAGCCGCGCGATCACCGGCGCGTCGCGGCCGGTGACGTTCCCCGCCAGCGCCAGCGACCCCGCCGTGGTCGCCAGCCCGGCGTCGGCCGTCTCGATGTTGTCCTTGACCACGATCGCCGCGCCCAGCAGCGGCCGCCTGTCGCCCGCCCGCCGCGCCTGGTCGGCCGCCCGGGCGTCAGAGAGGGCGGCCGGGTTCATGGCGATGATGGCATTGACCTTCGACTCCAGGGCCTTGCCGCGCACGATGTAGGCGCTGGCGACAGCCTCCGACGATCCCAGCCCGGCGGCGACGTCACGCTGCAGCGCGGCCATCGAGGCGTCCGCCACCTCTGGCAGAGGCGGCGGCATCGCCGAGGCGGGGCAGGCGATGGCGGTGGCGAGGGCGAGCAGGGGGAGGTGACGCATGGGGGCTCCTGAGACAGCGGCGTGATGGTTCTCATTTGCCAGGGCGTTGGCAAGCAGAGGCCGCAACGCCCCCCGCCGCATTGCCTTTCCGGCCCCCAGTCGCTACATCCCGCGCCGACCCCCAGACCTTCGAACGACAGAGAGCGAGCGCGCAGACTCATGGCCGCCCAGTACATTTTCCAGATGCAGGGCCTGACCAAGGCCTATCCCGGCGGCAAGAAGGTGTTCGAGAACATCTGGCTGTCCTTCTACCAGGACGCCAAGATCGGCGTGGTCGGGGTCAACGGCTCGGGCAAGTCGACGCTGCTGAAGATCATGGCCGGCATTGACGGCGAGTTCAGCGGCGAGGCCAAGGCGGCCGACGGCGTCAAGCGCGGCTACCTGGAGCAGGAGCCGCACCTGGACGAGACCAAGACCGTCTGGGAAAACGTCATCGCCTGGTGCGAGGAAAAGCAGATCTTCGACCGCTACAACGCCATCGCGGCGGAGATGGCGGAGGAATACACCGACGAGCTGATGGAGGAGATGACCGCCCTCCAGGAAAAGATCGACGCCGGCGACCTGTGGGACATCGACAGCCGCGTCGAGATGGCCATGGACGCCCTGCGCTGCCCGCCCAACGACAGCGGCGTGACCAAGCTGTCCGGCGGTGAAAAGCGCCGCGTTGCGCTGGCCCGGCTGCTGCTCAGCAAGCCGGACATGCTGCTGCTCGACGAACCGACCAACCACCTGGACGCCGAGTCGGTGGCCTGGCTGCAGCATCACCTGGAAGCCTTCCCCGGCTGTGTCATCCTGGTCACCCACGACCGCTACTTCCTCGACCAGGTCACCAAGTGGACGCTGGAACTGGACCGCGGCAAGGGCCACCCGCACGAGGGCAACTACTCCAGCTGGCTGGAGGCCAAGACCAAGCGCGTCATCCAGGAACAGTCGGAGTCCGAGGCCCGTCAGCGCGCCCTGACCCGCGAGCTGGACTGGGTCCGCTCCGGCGCCAAGGCCCGCCAGGCCAAGTCCAAGGCTCGTCTGGCCGCCTATGAGGACATGGTCCGCGAGCAGGAGAACAGCCGGCAGGCCCAGACCCACGCCGTCATCCAGATCCCGCCCGGCCCGCGCCTTGGCAACCTGGTGCTGGAAGTGACCGGCCTCGAAAAGCAATACGGCGACAAGGTGCTGTTCAACCAGCTGACCTTCAAGCTGCCGCCCAACGGCATCGTCGGCGTCATCGGCCCCAACGGCGCCGGCAAGTCGACGCTGTTCCGGATGATCACCGGCCAGGAGACGCCCGACGCGGGCTCCATCCGCCTCGGCGAGACGGTCAAGCTGGCCTATGTCGACCAGAGCCGCGACGACCTGAACCCCAACGACACGGTCTGGCAGGCGATCAGCGGCGGCACCGACGTGATGATGGTCGGCAAGCGCGAGATCAACAGCCGCGCCTACGTCGGCAGTTTCAACTTCAAGGGCGGCGACCAGCAGAAGAAGGTCGGACTGCTGTCGGGCGGGGAGCGCAACCGCGTCCACCTGGCCAAGACGCTGGCCACCGGCGGCAACGTCATCCTGCTCGACGAACCGACCAACGACCTGGACATCGAGACGCTGCAGAACCTGGAAGAGGCGCTCGAGGATTTCGCCGGCTGCGCCGTGGTCATCAGCCACGATCGCTGGTTCCTCGACCGCCTGGCCACCCACATCCTCGCCTTCGAGGGCGACAGCCACGTCGAATGGTTCGAAGGCAACTTCGAGATGTACGAGGAAGACAAGAAGCGCCGCCTGGGCACCGACAGCCTGATCCCGCACCGCATCAAGTTCCAGAAGTTCACCCGCTAGGGTCGGCGGCGCCGCGCGTCATTGGTTGACGCGCGGCCGTCGGGGCGCAATGTCCCCGGCATGACCGACACCGCGACACGTCCCGTCCTTCTGCTGTCCCACGAAATGCTGGCGCCCCTCCAGGCGGCGCTTGAGCCGACCTATCGCGTGCTGCGGCTCTGGGAGCATGCAGACCGCCTGGTGTTCCTCGAGGGGCCGGGCCGCGAGGTGCAGGCGATCGTCCACGCCGGCGAGATCAGGCTGGGCGTCGATTTCCTGTCAGAGATGCCGCGCCTCGGGCTGATCGCCTGCGTCAGTGTCGGCTACGACGGCGTCG
>JBIKTU010000123.1:0-5953 GCA_044347965.1 Caulobacter sp. | reverse complement strand
GACGAGAATGGGTATGCACTGGGGTAAGGGTGTTACCCCTCCAGCACCCGCGCCTCGTCCGGCAGCATGATCGGCACGCCGTCGCGGATCGGGTAGGCCAGCTTCGCCGAGGCGCTGATCAGTTCGCCCTTGTCGCGGTCGTAGGTCAGCGGACCCTGGGTCACCGGGCAGACGAGGATCTCCAGCAGGCGGGGATCGACCTTGGGGGTTGCGGCTTCGCTCATGGCCCGCTTCTAGCCTTCGCCGGCGGCCACGCCAATCACTGCATCGTCCCGCGGTCGTCGTCGCCCCTGGCGGCGTCGATTTCCAGCAGGGCCGTCAGGGTCGCGGCGCGATCCTCGAGGGTCGCCGCCTCCAGCAGCGCCTGTTTCTCGGCAGCCTCGAAGGGCAGGCCCATGGCCAGGCTGTTGACCAGGGCGTCGATCGGGGCGGCCTGGGCCGACTCCCACTCGATGCCCAGCCCGCGATGCTCCAGATAGCGGCCCAGCGCCGCCAGGAAGGCGGCGCGGTCCAGCCCGCTCGGCGCCGCGTCCTCGCGCAGGTCGGCCTCGAACCGGTCGAAACGGGCCCGGACCTGGCGATAGGGCGCGCGCACCGGCAGTTCCTCGCCGATGTCGAAGCGGCACAGGCCGGTCAGGGTGATCAGGTAACGGCCGTCGGCGGTCTCGGCGAAGCTGGTCACCTTGCCCAGACAGCCGACGGGCGCCAGGGCCGGCAGATCGCGCGCCCCGCCCCGGGTCTGGACCATCCCCAGCAGCCGGTCGCCGGCCATGACGTCGTCGATCATGTTGAGGTAGCGCGGCTCGAAGATGTTCAGCGGCAGCTGCCCGCCCGGCAGCAGCAGCGCCCCGTTAAGCGGAAAGACGGGGATCGCCAGCGGCAGGTCCACAGCCTTGCGGTATCCCGTGGCCATGGCGGCCTCCTAGCTGAAGAGGATCGACGACAGGCGCCGTCGTCCCTGCCTCGTCACATCCGACGTCGCGCCGGCGGCCTCGAAGACCGTCAGCAGCTGCTTGCGGGCCGCCTCATCGTTCCAGCCCCGGTCCCGCGCGATGATGGTCAGCAGCTGGTCGGCCGCCTGGTCGAACCGGCCCTGGGCCGCGAAGGCCCCCGCCAGCTCATAACGCGCCTCATGGTCATCCGGATCACGCGCCAGCCGCTGTTCGAAGGGGGCGGTTTCCGACGCGGCGCTGTCGGCCAGCGCCAGGGCGGCGCGGGCGGCGTCCAGGTCCGGGTCCTTCGCGTCGGCCGGCGCCATGGCGACGATCGCCGCCGCCTGCTCGACATCGCCGCCGAGCAGGCAGCATCGGGCCATGCCGCCCAGCGCCTTCACGTTCTCCGGGTCCATCTGCAGCACCGCCGCATAGCCCTGGGCCGCGCCGCCGATGTCGCCCAGCTCGAAGGACTCCTTCGCCTGGGCCAGCACCTCGTCGATCTCCGAGGCGGGCGGCGGTCCGGACAGCCGGTCGACGAAGCGGCGGATCTCGCTCTCGGGCTGCGCGCCCTGGAAGCCGGTCACCGGCTGGCCGTTGACGAAGGCATAGACGGTCGGGATCGACTGCACCCGCAGCTGGCCAGCGAAACCGGGGTTCCTGTCGACGTCGATCTTGACCAGCCGCACCGCGCCCTTCGCCTCGCGGACGACCTTCTCCAGCACCGGCGTCAGCTGCTTGCAGGGGCCGCACCAGGTCGCCCAGAAGTCGACCAGCACCGGCGTCGTCTTCGAGGCCTCGATGACATCGGCCATGAAGGTGGCGTCGGAGCCGTCCTTGATGAGGTCTTCGCTCGCGGTGGTCTCGCCGATCAGGGTCATGCGGTGTTCCGTAGGGGGGCCGCGGCGGGCGCGGTCCGGGGGGTCAAATGGCCTTTGCGCCAAGATGGTCGCAAGCGGCGCGGTCTTCAACGTGTCAGACGACTTCCATCGCTTCGAAATCGACGATCATCGGCGTGACGCCCAGCGCCGCGAGGAAGGCGCGCAGGCCGGACTGCGATACAGCGGTGGTGGCGGTGTTGGTCAGGGGGTGGAAATTCACCGGGTCGGCGGCGGCCAGGGCGGCGTCCAGCACGAACCGCACGCGACGGCCGGTGTCGTTGATCAATCCGAAGGCGGTCACCGAGCCTGGCGTGACCCCGAGGGTCTCGACCATCAGCTCCGGGCTGCCGAAGGACAGCCGGCCGGACCCGATCACAGGATGCAGCTTCTTGAGGTCGATGACCGTCTCGCCGAGCGCCGAGATCAGCCACAGCTGGCCCTTCGCGTCCTTGAGGAACAGGTTCTTGGTGTGGCCGCCCGGCATGGCGGCCTTGATGGCCTCGCCCTCGCCGACCGTGAAGACGGCGGGATGATCGGTGGTGGCGTGGGCGATGCCCTCGGCGTCGAGGAAGGCGAGGAGGTCGGCGCGTGTCTTCATGTGATGTCCCATAGCCGAAACCCGGGGTCTTGCGGAACCAGGCTCGCCGCGCCACAGGATTTGGCGAGCCGTCAGCGTGAGGACCGTCCATGGACATGGAACTGGAGTGCTACCCGACCAGCCTGCGCCCGCCGGACATTGTGCCCGGCCGCCCGCAGCGCGCCTGGATGGAGGGGTTCCTCGATCGCCACGCCTATCGCTGCCTGCCGCTGACCATGGCCAACACCAGCGGCTGGGAGATCCTCTGCCCTGTGGGCTTCACGGCGGAATGGAACGGCGGGCCCGACCAGGCCGACATCACCTTCAAGGCCGATCACCCGCATCCGGATTTCCACGACCTGGTCAAAAGCCACTTCTCGCGCGGGATCATCACCTTCCACCCCGGCTATCTGTTCCGCACCCCGCCGGGCTGGTCGATGTGGATCCAGGGGGCGCCCAACCACGTCAAGGACGGCATCCAGGCGCTGCAGGGCCTGGTCGAGACCGACTGGCTGCCCTTCCCCTTCACGATGAACTGGATCTTCACCCGCCCGGGCAAGGTGCGGTTCGAGAAGGGCGAGCCCTTCTGCTTCATCACCCTGCTGCAGGATCGCGAACTGGGCCAGGTCCAGCCGGTGACCCGCTCGCTCGAGGCCAACACCGCGCTGCGCGACCAGTACGACGCCTGGTTCCGCCAGCGGCACGACTTCAACACCCGGTTGGCCAAGTCCGACCCCGAGGCGATGCGCGACGCCTGGCAGCGCTACTACTTCAAGGGCGAGCTGCCGGAGGACACCGGTCCGGCCCCCGCCACCCATGTCAACAAGCGCCGTCTCAAGCCGCCGAAACTGGGGGTCTGAGGCGGCGGCGGAACCGGCGGCGAGAATCTCGCCGCGCGCCGCTTGCCAAGGCTTTGGCCCTCTGCCATAAGCCGCCTCTCGATTTTCGGGGCGTTTCCTTCGGGGCGTCTCTGGAGCGCGGGCGTAGCTCAGGGGTAGAGCACAACCTTGCCAAGGTTGGGGTCGTGAGTTCGAATCTCATCGCCCGCTCCATTTAGAAGATCGATCTCGTCAAAGGCCGGGCCCAGCGCCCGGCCTTTCGCGTTTCGGCCGGGCGTTACCCGCCCGTCCCACCATGAAACGCTTTCTTTGGAACTCCGCCGCATAGTCCGCCTCTGTGAATTCTCCAGAATGGGGAGCGGGGCGTTGTTCAAGGTCTTCTCGTGTCTCGCGAACGAGCACGACTACGGCATGGTTGCGGTCGCGGCGCTGGTCTGTCTGTGCGCGTCGCTGACCGCGTTCCGGCTCTATTCCCGCATGAACGGCGCGCGCGGCGTGGCCCGCGCCGCCTGGCTGCTGTTCACCGCCCTGGTCGCCGGCTCGGGCGTCTGGGCGACCCATTTCCTGGGCATGCTGGCCTACGACCCCGGAATGCGGACCGGCTTCTCCCCGACCGGCACCATCCTGTCGCTGATCGTCGCGGTGCTGTTCATGGCGGCCGGCTTCTTCGCCGCCGCCGCCAACCGCGACCGTGACGCCGTCAACCAGCTGGCCGGCGGCCTGCTGATCGGCCTCGGCATCGGCGCGATGCACTACACCGGCATGTCGTCCTTCGTGACCCAGGGCCACATCGTCTGGGAGGCCGCCACGATCGCCGCCTCCGTGATGCTCGGCATCGCGGGCGCCTCGGCGGCGCTGCTGCTGTGCGGGGACGCCCGCGGCATCATGCGCCAGCTGATCGGCGCGGCCTACATGACCTTCGCGGTCTCCGCGCTTCACTACACGGGCATGGGCGCCATCACCATCATCCCGGACGCCAGCCTCGTCGTTCCCGAGCAGCTGCTGTCGGGCGGGTTGATGACCCTGGCGGTGACCAGCATCACCGGCCTGATCGTGCTGGCGGGTCTGGGCGCGGTGTTCATCGAATCCCAGACCACCCAGTCGGCGCTGGAGCGCATCCGCACCCTGGCCAACGCCGCCTACGAAGGCATCGTCGTTGTCCAGCAGGGCACGATCAAGGACGCGAACGCCGCCTTCTGCGAGATGGCCGGCGCGCCGCTGGAGACGCTGGTCGGCAAGCCGCTGATGGACGGCATGCTGACCTTCGACGACTTCCGGGGCGTCCACACCGACGGCGCCGACCGGCGGGAGGGCCGCATGCAGCCCGTCGACGGCGGCCGCTCGATCCCGGTCGAGATCTTCGCCCGCCTGATGGATGACGGAGCCCGCGCCGAGACCAGCGGCCTGACCGTTCTGGCCATCCGCGATCTGCGCGAACGCCGCTCCGCCGAAGAGAAGATCCGCTATCTCGCCGAGCACGACGGCCTGACCGGCCTGTCCAACCGCAACGCGCTGCAGGCGCGGCTGGCCGCCACCCTCGACCGCGTCGAGGCTTCCGGCGAGCGGCTGTCGCTGGTCTGTATCGACCTGGACCACTTCAAGGAAGCCAACGACCTGCACGGCCACCTGGCCGGTGACGCGGTGCTGGTCGAGACCGCCCGCCGCCTGCAGAACTGCGTGGCCTCGCCCTCCTTCGCGGCCCGGCTGGGCGGCGACGAGTTCGTGGTCGTGCACATCGCCGATCAGGACCAGGACCAGGCCGGCGCCGCCGCCGAGCTGGCCGGCCAGCTGCTCGAGACCCTTCGCGAGGGCGTCCAGTACGAGGGCCAGGAGCTGGCCGTGGCCGCCAGCCTGGGCGTCTCGCTGTTTCCCGACGACGGCCGCACCGGCGAGGCCCTGCTGGCCAACGCCGACATGGCCCTCTACCGCGCCAAGGAAAGCGGCCGCGGCGCCTATCGCTTCTTCAAGCGGGAGATGGACGAGAGCATCCGCGAGCGCCGCAACCTGGCCCGCGAGCTGCGCCAGGCCATCCTCGACGAGGAACTGGTCGTCCATTACCAGCCCCAGGCCCGCGCCAGCGACGGCGAGATCTGTGGCTTCGAGGCCCTGGTCCGCTGGAAGCACACGACCCGCGGCATGATCCCGCCGATCGACTTCATCCCGCTGGCCGAGGAGACGGGCCTGATCGTCCCGCTCGGCGAGTGGGTGCTGCGCAAGGCCTGCGCCGAGGCGGCGCAATGGACCAACCCGCTGAGCATCGCGGTCAACCTGTCGCCGCTGCAGCTGAACCAGCCCAACCTGCCGGCCCTGGTGCACCAGATCCTGATCGAATCCGGCCTGTCGCCGGCCCGGCTGGAGCTGGAGGTCACCGAGAGCGCCCTGTTCAAGGATTACCAGCGGGCGCTGGACAACCTGCGCCGGCTCAAGGCCCTGGGCGTGCGCATCGCCATGGATGACTTCGGCACCGGCTTCTCGTCGCTGTCGACGCTGCAGTCCTTCCCGTTCGACAAGATCAAGGTCGACAAGAGCTTCGTGGAGAACATCCACCGCGACGCCCGGGCCACGGTCATCGTCAGGGCCGTGCTGGGCCTGGGCCGCAGCCTGGACATCCCGGTCGTCGCCGAGGGCGTGGAGACCGACGAGCAGCTGCAGTTCCTGCGCGGCGAGGCCTGCGCCGAGGTCCAGGGCTACGCCATCGGCCGCCCGGCCCCCGCCGACACCCTG
>JBIKTU010000122.1:0-5993 GCA_044347965.1 Caulobacter sp. | reverse complement strand
AAGTTCGCGCCGCTGTCCCGCGCCTTGTGCACCTGGTCGAGCCGCGTGCCGCTGGTCACCACCAGCACCGAGGTGGCGCGGTTGAACTCCGGACCCTCGCGGCGCAGCCAGCGAATGAATTCGAACCCCGCGCCGTTCGCGAGCGCGGCCTCGACCAGCACCAGGTCGAACTCGGCGCCGCCGGCCGACGCCTTGGCGTCGCGCAGGCTTCCGACCTTTGTCTGGCGTCGCAGGTCGAAGCTGGTCAGCACGTTGGAGAGCAGGTTCAGGTGAACCTGGTTGTCGTCGAAAAGCAGAGCCCTGGCCCGGGACAGATCGACCTTGGCGCTGGCGGCGACTGGACTCTGCGAAGCGTTCATCTGGGCCTCAGAAGAGGTCGAAATCTCCGGACTCGAACACATCGACCGGGGCCTCCTGGTCCGCGGCGTGCGCGGTGAGGCGGTCGGCCATGTCCTGCAGCGGAATGGCCGCCAGGGCGGCGGTCAGGTCCACGGCTGGATCGAAGGCTGCTGTCGCCACGATGTGGCGGATGAAGTGAGTCAGCGCGCCCAGGCGCTGGGACACCAGGTCGAGGGTCTGCAGCTCCCGCACCAGGACCCCGTCGAGATGGGCGGCGTGCTCGGGGACGTGACAGATGTCCTGAACCCGAAGGAGATGCGCCTGGAGCAGGGCCAGCTCGTGGGCGACGCCCCCCAGCGTACTGTTGAGGCCGTGCGGCGCTGCCGGCGCGCTACGGGCGACGGCCGACATCAGAACAGCTCCAGGTCGCCGGTCTTTTCGGCCGGCGGCGGAACCGCCAGCTTGCGCTCGCGGACAAACACCGAAGGATCGGCGTCGTTCAGAAGGCGCTGCATGGCCTGACCGGTGGTGGGACGATAGCGGATGCGGCGGGCGCTGGTGCCGCCGGTGTCTCCGCCGATCACGGCGATACCTTCGGCCTGCAGGAAACGCTTGGCGAACGCCGCGTTCTCCGCGCCGATGTTGCGCAGGCGATCGAACATGCTGGCGCCGCCGAACAGCTTGGCCTCGAGCCGGTCGCGACGAGCGCCCGCCCGCAACAGGCTGTTGATCAGGATTTCCATGGCGTTGACGCCGTAGCGCTTGGCCTCTTCGCTGTCGCTGCTGCCGTCACCGTCAGGGAGCAGGAAATGGTTCATGCCGCCGAGACCCCGCTCGGGATCCCGGATGCAGGCGGCGATGCAGGAGCCGAGCACGGTGCTCATCACCACGTCCGGAGAATCCGAGACATGGTGCTCGCCCTGCCCGACATGCAGCGTCCGCTCGGCCGTTCCGTCCAAACCAATGCTCATGTCAGTGCGCCGAACACGCCTTCGATCTTGTCCTTCAACACTTGAACCGTAAAAGGTTTCACCAAGTAGTTATTGACGCCGAACTGAACGGCCCGCTGCACCAGGTCGGAGTCGGCGCGGCCAGTCAGCATGATGAAGGCGATCGACTTGAACGGAGGGTGCGCGCGCACGGCGCGCAGCAGGCCCAGGCCGTCCAGCTTGGGCATGTTGTAGTCGGAAATCACCAGATGGGCCGGCTGGCTCAGCAGCATGCGCAGGGCCGCCTCGCCATCCGGCGCCTCGCGGATGTCCTTGAAGCCGAGCTGCTGCAGGCCGGAGCGAACCAGCGTCCGGATTGTCATCTGGTCGTCGACGACAAGGACTGAAATGGCGGAAGCGGCGGGCATCTCGTCTATCCCTCGGTAGACACGGCACAGGCGCTCAGCAGGTGAGCCCCGATGCGCGTGATGGGGTACTGGCGCTCCACAGCGCCGATTTCGAAGGCCGCGCGCGGCATGCCGTAGACAACGCAGCTGGCCTCGTCCTGACCGAGGGTTCGGCCGCCGGCTTCCCGCATGGCCAGGAGGCCCTTGGCGCCGTCCCGGCCCATGCCGGTCAGGATCGCGCCGGCGCACTTGCCGCCAACCGCCTTGACCACCGAATCGAACAGAACGTCGACGGACGGCGAATGACCGTTGACCGTCGGCCCCTCGCGGAGTCGGCAGCGAAGCTGGGGACCGGTGCGTTCGACGACCAGATGTCGGTCCCCGCCCGGCGCCAGGAAGACGCGGCCGGCCTCGAGCAGATCGCCGTCTTCCGCCTCGGTGACCGTGGCGGCGGAGCAGTTGTCGAGGCGCTTGGCGAAGCTCTTGGTGAAGGTGGCCGGCATGTGCTGGGTGATCACCGTCGGCGGGCAGTTGGCCGGAAACCCGGAGATGACCTGGATCAGGGCCTCGACTCCGCCCGTGGACGACCCGATCGCGGCGATGGCGCCGTTGTGCCGATAGACGCCCTGGCTCGCGGCGCCGGGCCGGGGCGCGTCGCCCAGCGGCCGCAGACGGGACCGGGCGGCGGCCTTGACCTTCTCGGCCAGGCTTCCGAAGGCTTCATTGGCGTTGACGCCCGGTCCCGGCTTGCCGACGCAATCGACGGCGCCCAGGGCAAGGGCCTCGATCGTCGTGTCGGCGCCCGCCTGGGTCAGGGTCGAGATCATGATCACCGGCGTCGGCCGCAGGCGCATGATCCGCTCGAGGAACTCGATGCCGTTCATGTTCGGCATCTCGACGTCCAGGGTGACCACGTCGGGGTTCAGCCGCTTGATCGCCTCGCGGGCTTCCAGCGGATCGCCGGCCGAGCCGACCACCTCGATCTCGGGGTCGCGGCGCAGCACCGCTGCGATGACGCCGCGCATGGTCGCGGAATCGTCGACGATGAGGACACGAACGCTCACAGCTGTCCCCCCATCTTGTAGACGGTCAGTCCATCGCTGGTCAGCCGTCCGCCATCGCCGGTCACGCGCTCGGAGTGACCGATATAGAGACGGGCGCCGGGGTTCATCACGTCGATGAACTTGCGCCAGACCTGCTCCTGGGTGGCATCGTCGAAATAGATCACGACGTTGCGGCAGAAGATGACGTCGAACCGGCCCTTCATCGGCCAGGGCTTGATCAGGTTCAGCTCGCGGAAGGTGATCAGTTCCCGTGTCTCGTCCGACATCCGCCACATGTCGTCGCCGGCGTCCGGCGCCTTGCGCAGATGCTTGCGATCGCCGGCCGGCACGGCCTCGAACGCTTCACGGTTGTAGACGCCCTCCCGCGCGGTCTGAACGACGTTGGGGTCGATGTCGGTGGCCAGGATCCTGACGTCATAGCGGGCGGCGTCGGGCAGTCCGGCCAGCACGCTCAGAGCCATCGAATAGGGTTCCTGGCCCGTGGAACAGGCCGCCGACCACAGGCGCACCCGCCCTCCGGCGCGGGCGCGCGCGGCCAGAATCGGCATCAGGGTGTCGCGGAGATGGTCGAAGTGGTGCGGCTCGCGGAAGAAGCGGGTGACGTTGGTGGTCAGGGCCGCCAGCATCGCCTGTCGTTCATCGACCCCCTGCTGCCCCTGGATGAGCGCGCAGTAGTCCCGGAAGCTGGACATGCCGAGCAGGCGCAGCCGTTTGGCCAGGCGCGAGTAGACCAGCGTCGCCTTGGTGTCGGGCAGGTAGATGCCCGCGTCGCCGTGAAGCACCGCGGCGATCGTGCGGAAGTCTTCGGTCGTGAAGGCGAACTCACGGCCGGCGTCCCTGGGAGCGGTGTTGGCGAGTTCTGCGCCGGACATCGGGTTCAGGCCGCCTCCGCCTGATGCGTGTCCAGAACCAGACCCAGATCGATCAGGCTGATCATCCGGCCTTCGAGCGCGATCAGGCCCTTCACGAAGTTCTGCATCTGGTCGCCGGCAAGGTCCGGGGTCTTCTGGACCACGTGGTCGGCCGTCGAAAGGATGTCGCAGACCGCATCGACGAGCAGGCCGACTATACGGCTGCCGATCTGGACCACGATGATGACGTGGCGCGCCGTCTCGACTGCCGTGCCCAGGCCCAGCCGGTCGGCGAGGTCGATGACGGGAAGGACGGCGCCGCGAAGATTGATCACGCCGCGCACGAAGCGAGGCGAATGCGGCACCGGCGTCGCCGGGGTCCAGCCGCGGATCTCGCGCACGGCCATGATGTCCACGCAGAACTCCTGCTCGCCGATGCGGAAGGAGATCAGTTCGCTGCCGTCGCGGCCGTCCAGGGAAAGCTCGGTCATGGTCATCATCCAGTCATGGCCAGGGTGTCGGCGCGGGGCGGCGCCTTGCGATGGGCCGTCACCAGCCCGTCGATATCGAGGATCAGGGCGACGCGGCCGTCGCCCAGGATGGTGGCGGCGGCGACGCCGTCAGTCGGCTTGTAGTTGGTCTCGAGGCTCTTGATCACGACCTGGCGCTGGCCCTGGATGTGATCGACCATGAGGGCGACCTGGCCCGCCACGTCGCTTTCGACCAGCAGGGCGACGCCCTCGGTCGGATCGAACTTCGACTTGCCGAAGCCGAGCGCGGCGCCGGTGTCGATCAGCGGCACGAAGGCGTCGCGGATCTTCAGCACGAAGTTGCTCGGGCCCAGCGGACGGACGTCGCCGGCGCGCGGCTTGAGGCTCTCGATGATCGTGGTCAGCGGCGCGACAAGGGTCTGGTCGCCGACAGTCACCACCATACCGTCCAGCACCGCCAGCGTCAGCGGCAGGCTCAGCGAGAAGCGCGAGCCCTGTCCGGGGGTCGAGATGATGGTGATGCGTCCGCCCAGGGCCTGGACGGACCGCTTGACGACATCCATGCCCACGCCCCGGCCGGAGATATCGGACACGGTCGCGGCGGTGGAGAAGCCCGGCGCGAAGATCAGGTTGTCGATCTCCTCGTCGGTCATTTGCGCATCGGCGGAGATCAGGCCCTTCTCGATGGCCTTGGCCTTGACGCGGGCGCGGTCGACGCCGCGCCCGTCGTCGGAAACCTCGATGACGATCCGTCCGCTGCGGTGCGCGGCCGTGAGGCGAACCGTGCCCTCGGCCGGCTTGCCGGCGGCCTCGCGCTCGGCCGGGGTCTCCAGGCCGTGGTCGATGGCGTTGCGGATCATGTGGGTGATCGGGTCGGAGAGCTTCTCGACCACGGTCTTGTCGACCTCGGTCCCCTCGCCTTCGGTCACCAGGCGGACGCGCTTGTGGGTCGCTTCGCCGACTTCGCGGACCAGGCGCGGCATGCGCTGGAACACCGATTTCACCGGCTGGGCGCGGATCGCCATGACGCTGTCCTGGATATTCCGGGTCAGCAGCTCCAGATCGGTGATCGCCAGGTTCACGTCCGTGGCCTTGCCGGCCCCGCTTTCCATGACCCGCTGGGCCAGCATGGCCTGGTTGATGACCAGCTCGCCGACCAGGTTGATCAGTCGGTCGACGCGATCAAGATCCACCCGGATGGTCTGGGGCGGCGGCGGCGCGGCCGGCGCGTTGGCGGCCTGGGCCTGCAAGGGCGCGGACGGCGCCGACTGCGTGAGTTCATCCACGTGCGGCGCCAGGTCCATCAGATTGAAGGGCTTGGCCTGCGCCGGCGCGGGGGCGACCGGTGCGGGCGCCGGGGGGGATTCCACGACCACCTGCAGGAGCGAGGACAGCAGGTCGGCGGGCTCTTCGGCCGAAAGCTGCGGCTCGACCGCGCCGGCCAGCAGGGCGGAAATATCGAGCTCGGCGGACTCGCCGCCCTCGCGCACGATCTCCAGGTCGCAGTCGTCGTCGACGAACGCGAAGGCGTCGCGGATGTCTTCCTCGGCGACGCTGGCGGGCAGCCGGACTGTCCAGCCCAGATAGGCGCCGGCGGGATCCATCTCGTCGAGGGTCGGCAGCGCCTCGTCGTTGACGGAGATCACCGCCTCGCCCAGGCCGCTCAGCTCGCGCAGCACCAGGGCCGAGTCATTGGCCTTGGCGTAGAGGGAGGCGTGCGGCGCGAAATTGACGATCCAGCCGCATTCGCCGTCGTTGGCGACCGGATCAGCCGGCGCGGCGGCCGCGCCGGCGAGCAGGGCCGAGATGTCGAAGTCGGCCGCCGGTTCCGCCGACGGCAGGTCCAGCGAGATCATCTGCGGCTTGAAATCGAGGCCCTCGATCTCGTCCGGCTCCGGCTCATAGGCGGCCG
>JBIKTU010000002.1:0-18018 GCA_044347965.1 Caulobacter sp. | reverse complement strand
CTGGCCGACGACGAGCAGGGCCGCCGCGCCGCCCTGGCCAAGATCGCGCCGTTCCAGAAGGCCGACTTCGTCGAGCTGTTCACCATCATGGAGGGTCTGCCGGTCACCATCCGGCTGCTCGACCCGCCGCTGCACGAGTTCCTGCCCCATGACGAGGCGGGCATGGCCGACGTCGCCGCCGCCACCGGCCTGGACGCCGCCAAGCTGATGCGTCGGGCCCGCGAGCTGCACGAGACCAATCCGATGCTCGGCCACCGGGGCTGCCGCCTCGGCGTCTCCTATCCCGAGATCTACGAGATGCAGGTCCGGGCGATCATGGAAGCGGCCTGCGAGATCGCCAGGTCCGGCCGGCCCGCGCCGGTGCCGGAAATCATGCACCCGCTCGTCGCCAAGGGCGAGGAGATGAAGTTCCTCCGTGAACTGACCGATCGCACCGCCAAGGCCGTGCTGGCCGAGCAGGGCGTGGAGATCGAGTACCAGGTCGGCACCATGATCGAGCTGCCGCGCGCGGCGCTGCGCGCCGCTGATCTGGCGGAGGCGGGCGCCGAGTTCTTCAGCTTCGGCACCAACGACCTGACCCAGACGACCTTCGGCATCAGCCGAGACGACGCGGGCAAGTTCCTGGGCGCCTATATCGACAAGGGCATCTTCGAGAAGGACCCCTTCGTCAGCCTCGACCAGGAAGGCGTCGGCGACCTGATCCGCATCGCCGCCGAGCGCGGCCGCGCGGCCCGTCCGGGCATCAAGATGGGCATCTGCGGCGAACACGGCGGCGACCCGGCGTCGATCCAGTTCTGCGAGAGCGTCGGCCTCGACTACGTCAGCTGCTCGCCGTTCCGCGTGCCGATCGCCCGGCTCGCCGCTGCCCAGGCGGCGCTGGCCGGGAAGAATTAGGGCCCGATTTCTCCGCTCATCCCGGCGAATGCCGGGACCCAGTTGCGAGCGCCGCACTCCGGTCGGGATCCTGAAAGCTCAGGCTGGATCTGGGTCCCGGCATTCGCCGGGATGAGCGGGATTTTGAGTTTGAATGAAGCTGAGGCACGCTTCGCCCATGCCCCTGACCCTCGTCACCCCGGCCCGTGACTACCTGCCCGCCTACGCAGCGGCGCTGGAACGCGGCTGGTCGCCGGACACCACGGCGGGCGGGGAGGCGACGCGGCTTGCGCAACTGGAGAAAATCTCGACGGACGCCGACGGATTTCTCGCCGGGCTGGACGATCCCGAGGGTCTGGCCGGTGACGTCCGGCTGCCCGACGGCAGCATGGTCAAACGCCTGCCCGGCTACCACCGCTGGCTCTGGGACGGCGATTTCGTCGGCTCGATCAACTTTCGCTGGACGCCGGGGACCGAGATCCTGCCGCCGCACTGCCTGGGCCATGTCGGCTATGCCGTCGTGCCCTGGCGGCGCGGGGAGGGGCATGCGACCGCGGCGCTGGGCCTGCTGCTGCCGCTGGCGGTGAAGACCGGCCTGCGCTGGATCGACCTGACCACCGACCCGGACAATGTCGCCTCGCACCGGGTGATCATCGCCAACGGCGGGCAGTTGGTCGAACGCTTCACCAAGCCGGCGGCCTACGGCGGGGCCGAGGGCCTGCTCTGGCGGATCACCTTCTAGACCACCGCGCCGAACAGCATGCCGACCCCGGCGGTGACGGCCATGGCCAGGGCGCCCCAGAAGGTCACGCGGAGCGTAGCCCGCCAGACGCTGGCGCCGCCGGCCCGCGCGCCGACCGCGCCCAGCAGGGCGAGGAAGGCCAGCGAGGAGGCGCTCACCGCCGCGCTGGCCCAGGCCATCGGCGTCAGGGCCAGCACCAGCATCGGCGCCGCCGCTCCCACGGCGAAGGTCGCCGCCGAGGTCAGGGCGGCCTGGATGGGCCGGGCCGTGGTCATCTCCGAGATGCCCAGTTCGTCACGGGCGTGCGCCCCCAGCGCGTCCCTGGCCATCAGCTGCTCGGCCACCTGCCGGGCCAGCGGCTCGTCGAGACCCCGGCTGACATAGATGCCGGTCAGCTCATCCTTCTCCGCCTCGACGTCGGTGCTGAGCTCCAGCGTCTCGCGGGCGAGGTCGGCCTTCTCGGTGTCGGACTGCGAACTGACCGAGACATACTCGCCGGCGGCCATCGACATGGCCCCGGCCGCCAGGGCCGCCATGCCGGCGAGCATGGCCTCGCCCTTGCCGGAGGAGGCCGCAGCCACGCCCAGCACCAGGCTGGCGGTCGAGACGATGCCGTCGTTGGCGCCCAGCACGGCGGCGCGCAGCCAGCCGATCCGCGCCACCAGATGACTTTCGCGGTGCAGTTTCAGGCGGCTCATCGGCTGGTCCTCGCGTTGGAAGACGCCAGCCTAGCCTCAAATCAGCGCCCGTCCTTGCGGTGCGTCAACTCAGGCGCGCTTGAGTTGCGTCAATGCGTTCAGCGCGAAGTCGATATCCTCCGGCGTGTTTCGCATGGAGGGCGTCAGTCGCACGTGGCGCGTTGAGTAGGGCGCCGCCGAGCCGATGACCCGCTGGTTGCGCAGGCGTCGCACCACGCCGTCGGCCGACAGGCCCGTGACGTCGAAGCTGACGATCCCCGCCGACAGGCGCGGGTCGATGGGCGTGCGGACGATTACTCCGGGAATCTGGCGCAGGCCGTACTTCAGGCGCGACGCCAGCTCATGGGTGCGGGCCTGGACATTGGCCTTGCCGACCCACTGGTGGAAGCCGAACGCTTCGCTGAGGGCCCAGATTTGCTCGAAGGCCTTGAACCCGCCGGGCGTCATCCGCGCGCCGGTGGTCGGGCCCGGGTCGTAGTTCCCGAGCCAGGCCCCGTAGGCGTTGGGCGCCAGGAAGCTGGGCACGGTCGGTGTCACCCGCGACCAGCCGTAGTCGGTGCCGAGGATCAAGCCCGTACCGCGCGGCCCGAACAGCCACTTGTGGCAACTGGCCATCAGGAAGTCGCACCCGAGCTGGGGCAGGGTGGTGTTCTCGACCCCGAAGCCGTGGACGCCGTCGACGCAGAACAGCACCCGGTCGCGCTCATTTCGCAGGGCATTGATCGGCGCAAGAGCCGCGGCGATCTCGCGGATCGGCAGCTTCATGCCGGTCGAGGAATGCACCCAGGTCAGGGCGAGAACCCGCGTCTCGGGCCGGATGTTGCTCACGATCCGGCCGACGATCTGCTCGACGGTGGCTGTGGCGGCCTGATCGTAGAGGCTGATCTTCCGTACCGTGCCGCCACCTTTCTGGGCGGACAGCCGCAGGGCTTCATGGGTGACGTAGTAGTCGTGGATCGTGGTCAGGACCTCCTGACCGTAGCGCAGGCCGATGCCGGCGTAGACCAGGGCCACGGCGGTGGTGGTGTTCTCGGTCAGGGCGATGTTGTCGGCCTTGACCCCGAAATAGGCCCCGGCGGCGGCACGGGCGGCATTCTGCAGCGGCCGGTTGCGGGCTTCCAGGTAGGTGACGGGCGAGCGGTCCAGCCCGTCGCGGTGGCGGGCGATGGCGTCGCGGACAACGCGCGGGTTCGAGGCGAACAGCATGGCCGACAGGTCGACCTGGCTCCAGTCCAGATTCCATTGCGCCCGAACCTGCCGCCAGTCGGGGCCGCCGGCATAGGTGACGGGCGGCTGCATCGGCGGCTCGGCGGAGGGATCGCCGTCGTAGAAGTCCGGGTCCTCCGGGGCGGCGGGCGGATCGCCGGCGGCAGGGTCCTGGGCCCGTGCGGCGTCGCCCAGCGCCACAACGCCCAGCGCCAGCCCCGACCCGGTCAGCAGTCGTCGACGGCTCAATGCCGCGCCGTCTTCACTCGCACCCTCGGTCATTCCACGCCCCCGTCCAGGGAGATCATTGTTCACGTTCGCCGGCCTGGCGACACCCGGCTTCTAGCCTCGGGGGAAATCAGGTGTGTGAAGGCGCGGCGATAGCGTCGATGTTGCGAAGCTTGCGGACGAGACGGACGAGGTTGATCCTGACGTTTTCCTGCATCTGCTTTTCGCCGCTGGAACCGGCGCGGCGTACCGCGGGGCTGATGGCGTAGCCGCCGGGTTTCCGGACAAGGGCGCCGAGGCGAACGAGTTCGTGCATGTTCCTGCGCACCGTCTCACGGGGGAAGCCCAGGAAGGTCGCCAGACCCTGGGCGGTGACCAGGTCCAGGGCCGAATCCGGCGGTACATCGTCGTGGTTTGCGAAGAGGACCGGGTCCACATCGCTCAACCGGTGGGCCGATCGGTCGGAAACGGCCAGGAGCAGGTAGGCTTGCAACAGGCTCATGGGCGGGACCTCGCTACGCAGGTCGACGACACTCCGCAGGACATGCTGGGTGAGCGCCCGCATCGCGCCCCACATGGTCGGAAAGGGCCGGGGGGCCAGCCGTTCGCCGGGCTGAAGCCCTGTCCAGTTCGCGACGGCGAACCGTTGCAGACTGTCGTCCAGCGCCGTCATCATTTCGTTCACCAGCGACATCATGGGTCCCGAGGCCAGGGTCGAGGACGGGACGATCAGGCCCTGCCCGGTCTGCTCGACCAGCCCGGCGGCGACCATTGCGGCGGCCTTCGATCGCGTCGTTTCGCGAGGCAGATTGAGGGACTCCGCAAGCCGCTGGATGCGCATGGGACGGCGCAGGTCGTCCGGCACGGGTCCGGTCGCAAACGCCCGGGCCAGGCCGGGGTTTTCGTCGAGCGGCGCCGCATTGCCGGCCAGGATCGCCGCGAAGATAAGGCTGGTCTCGATGTCCCCGCCCAGATGGCGTCGGGCCGTCTGAATGACCTGGAGACTGAGGCCGACGTTTACGCGCGCGCCATGTCGGATGTGCATCCCTGTGTCGTCAGGCCCAGCGGGTCAGGAACAGCCTGCCCTCGAACTGCCGGACGGCCTGCGCGCTCAGTCCCCAGCGATGGCTGTCTTCGCCGAACGGAAGCTCCAGCAGCGCGCGGGGCTGCCGCGCGGTCGCCGTGGCGGCGAGATGGCCGCGGAACGCCGCTATCATTTCGGTCCGCAGCCCGGCTGACGCCTTGATCGAACGGCCCGCCCGCATCGAGGCGATGTAGTCGCAGACCAGATCGCGGTGGGCCTGGCCTCTGAAATGGACCAACGCCTCGACGATCTCCGAAATGAGTGGGTCGACCTTGCCGCCTCGCTGGCCGCCTGATCGGCGCTGCGCCGCCGGATAGGCGATAACGTTACTCATTCCTTAATCTCCCCAAGAGGCGGCGCACCTAAGAGACCGCGTGCGAGCCCTGTCCAGATCGCAAGGCGCCCAAAATGGGCATTTTTCCGGGCGCGCTGCCTTTTCCGGCGCCGACACGCCGGGTTGCCCGCTCAAACCTGACCAAGAATTCACCTGACAGCCTCGTCGGGCCATGGCCTGTTCCCCGCAATTCAGGGGGAGGGCAGGCTGATGGCCGCCACACAGGCATTCGATCCGGCCGCCGAGACGGCCCGTTACCTTGCGACGCTGTCGCCTGAGGTTCACGCCAAGGCCACGGCCTATACCCAGGGCGGCCACTGGCTGCTGCTGTGGGGCACGCTGATGGCGGTTGTCGTCGCGTGGCTGGTCATCCGTTCGGGCGTGCTGGTGAAGATCCGTGCCGGCGTGGAAGGGAAGAAGCCCCGTCCCTGGCTGGCAGCCCTGGCGGTGTTTCCGGTCGCCCTGGTGCTCGAGGAACTGCTGAGCCTGCCCTGGGCCATCTATGCCGACTGGTTCCGCGAGAAATCCTATGGCCTGACCAGCCAGCCGCTGGACGGCTGGCTCGGCGAATGGGCGATCGGCGCGGCGCTGGGCGTGGTCGTATCGGTCATCCTGCTGTCGATCATCTACTGGCTGCTGCGGCGGGCGCCGAAGACCTGGTGGATCTGGGCCAGCGGCGTTTCTGCCGCCGCCCTGGTGCTGGTGCTGGTGCTGGCGCCGATCTTCCTGCTGCCGCTGTTCAACAGCTACACGCCGGCCCCGGCGGGGCCGGTCCGCGATGCGATCGTCGAGATGGCCAAGGCCAACGGCGTGCCGTCCGAGAAGATCTTCGTCTACGACGGCTCCAAGCAGTCCAACCGCTACACGGCGAACGTCACCGGCCTGTTCGGCTCGGCCCAGATCAACATGAGCGACACCATGTTCAAGGCCGGGGCGGACATGAGCGAGATCCGCGCCGTGGTCGGTCATGAGATGGGCCACTACGCCAGGGGCCACGTCCTGTCGCGCCTGGCCGCCACCGCCTTGCTGCTGGTGATCGGCTTCTGGGCCGTGGACCGCCTCTTCCCGCTGGCCGCGCGGCTGCTCGGCGCCCGCGACGTCAAGGGCATCGCCGACCCGGCCGGATTGCCCGTGCTGATGGCGGTACTCTCGGTGCTCGGCCTTCTGGCCACGCCGGCCTTCAACTCGATAACCCGCCTGTCCGAGGCCGATGCAGACAACTACTCGCTCCAGGTCGCCGGCGAGCCGGACGGCCTGGCCAAGGCGCTGGTCCAGACGGTCGAGTATCGGGCCGCGACGCCCGGGCAGCTGGAAGAGATCCTCTTCTACAGCCACCCCTCGGTCAGCTGGCGCATTCGCAACGCCATGGAGTGGAAGGCGGCGAACCCCTCCGCCGCCGCTCCCTAGAGTCCAAAGAGCCTAGCGCTTGCGCACAAACACGGTGCCGGCCGAATAGCCGGCGCCGAAGCTGCAGATCAGCCCCGTCTCACCGGCGGCGAAGTCGTCGCAGGTCTTGTGGAAGGCGATGATCGAGCCGGCGCTGGAGGTGTTGGCGTATTCGTCCAGGATGATGACGTTCTCGCCCGGCGCCGGATCACGGCCCAGCACGCGGCGGCCGATCATCTCGTTCATGTTGATGTTGGCCTGGTGCAGCCACATGCGCTTGAGGCCCGTCGGATCGACGCCGATGTCGCCGGCGTGCTCCAGGATCATGTCGCTGACCATCGGCACGACCTCGCGGAACACCTTGCGGCCTTCCTGGACGAACAGCTTGTCGGCCGCGCCGACGCCTTCGGGCGCCGCGCGGTTGAGGAAGCCGAAGTTGTTGCGGATGTTGTTCGAGAACTGGGTCTTCAGCCGCGTGCCCAGGATCTCCCAGCCGCCGTCGGCCAGGTCAGCCCGCTCGACGATTACCGCTGTCGCCACGTCGCCGAAGATGAAGTGGCTGTCGCGATCACGGAAGTTCAGGTGGCCCGAGCAGATCTCCGGATTGACCATAAGGACGGCCTTCGCCGAGCCGGACGCGATGAAGTCGGCGGCCGTCTTGATGCCGAAGGTGGCGCTGGAACAGGCGACGTTCATGTCGAAGGCGAAGCCGCCGATGCCCAGGGCCTGCTGCACCTCGATCGCCATGGCCGGATAGGCCCGCTGCATGTTGGAGGCGGCGCAGATCACCGCGTCGATCTCGCTCGCCCGCTTGCCCCAGCGCGCGATCGCCTGCCGGGCGGCCTCGACAGCGATCTCCGCCAGGATCGACAGGTCCTCGTTGGGTCGCTCCGGGATGTTGGGCCGCATGACCTCCGGGTCGAGGATGCCGGCCTTGTCGACCACGAAGCGCGACTTGATACCCGAGGCCTTCTCGATGAACTCGGGCGACGACGGCGCCAGGGCCTGCGCCTCGCCGGCCGCGATGGCCTCGGCATTGGTGGCGTTGAAGCGTTCGACGTAGCTGTTGAACGCGTCGACAAGCTCGGCGTTCGAGATGCTCTGGTCCGGGGTGTGAAGACCGGTGGCGGCGATGACGGCCTGATGCACTGTGGCGATGTCCCGACGATGGCCGCGTGGGCGCGGCGCTTTGGTGATTTGACGGGTGATAGATAGCACGCGTGGCCGCCGCGTCAGCCCACCTGCGGCCCTGTGGCTGTTCGGCAACGAAACAGGCTCGCCTCATTCCGCTCGCCGAACCGTCCCGTCGTCGCCGCGTTTGGCTTCTACCCCGATGGGCAGCTGGGGAGCTGAAAAGCGTCAAGGAGACTATGACGATGAAAACGCTCGCGATCGCAGCCTCGGCCGCCGTGCTTTCTCTGGCCGCCCTTCCGGCCGCGGCCCTGGCCCAGGCCTATGGCACAGTCGGTTACGCCGGCGTCGACGCCGACGGCGCCAGCCTCGGCGCCCTGCAGAGTCGCCTGGGCTACAGATTCAACCCCGTTTTCGGCATCGAGGCCGAGGCGGCGTTGGGTATCTCGGACGACACGGTGTCCGCCGTCGATGTCGAGATGAAGCATGAAGTCGGGGTGTTCGGGGTCGTCACCGCGCCGATCTCGCCGAGGTTCGACCTGTTCGCCCGCGCCGGCTACACCGGCGCCAGCTTCGACACCTCGGCGGGCGAGCTTGAGACTGACGGGTTCGCCTATGGTGTGGGCGGTCAGTACAACGTGACCGAGAAGGACGGCGTCCGGCTGGACTGGACCCGCCACGACCATGACGACGCTGAGGCGGATGTGTGGTCTGTCGGCTACAGTCGGAAGTTCTAATCGTCCCGACCCTGACTTTTGGACGGGGAGCCCCTCTTTCGGGAGGGGTTTTCGGTTGTCGACCGAAAAAAACGCCGATACCCGATTCACAGGCGCCAAACTCATCGGCGCAACAAAGATTGGGGAACCAAAACAATGAAAAAGACCATGATCGCGGTCGCGGCAACCTGCGCTCTGCTCGCTGCGCCCGCGATGGCCCAGGCCCAAGTCTACGGCACCGCTGGCTATTCCAGCGTCAACGTCGACGACGCCGGTGTGAAGCTGGGCCTCGTCCAGGGCCGGGTCGGCTACGACATCAATCCGAACTTCGCCATCGAAGGTGAACTCGGGTTCGGCGTCAAGGACGACAACCTTGCCGGCGCCGACGTCGAAATGAAGTACCAGGTCGGCGTTTTCCTGGTCGGCAAGGCCGCCGTCAGCGACAAGTTCGAGTTCCTCGCTCGCGCCGGCTACGTCTCCTATGAGGTTGAAGCCTCGGCCGGCGCCGCGACCGCTTCCGAAACCGGCAACGATTTCGCCTTCGGCCTCGGCGCGCAGGCGTTCATCACCGAGAACGACGGCGTTCGCGGCGAGTGGACCAACTACGGCGGTGACGCCAACCTCTGGTCGATCAGCTACGTCCGCAAGTTCTAGGCTGGATCGCCGCAAGGCGAGTTCAAGACGGACAGAGCCCTCTCCCGGAGACGGGAGGGGGCTTTTTCCGTTGACGCGGGAGCGCGCCGGTAGACACTCCGCGCCGGGGAGAAGGCGAACGCCGTGGAAGACCTCTATATCCTGATCGGCTCGGCCGTGGCCGTGGCCATGATGGTCGCCGTGGCGGCCTGGGCCCGTATCGCCCGTCCGGCGCCGGCGCTCGACGAGACGTCGGCGCGGGCGATGCTGGCGGAGGAGTTCCCCGATGACGCGCCCGGACAGCTGTGGATCGCAGCAGACGGTTGCGGGGTCATCGCCCGCGACGGAGCCCGGGCGCTGGTGCTGTTCCGGCTGGGCGATTCCTGGGTGGCGCGCGCCCTGTCCTGGGACGAGGCGGTGAAGGCCCCTGTCCGGGGCGGCAAGGTGCGCCTGCGCCTGCGCGACCCGGCCGCGCCGGTCGCGGCCCTTGCCGTCAGCGGGGTCAATCCCTGGCCGCCTGAATCCGACAACGAGGCCATCGCCGCATGACGCTCGACCCGCTTGTCCCGCCGTTCGATCCGGTCACCTGGGCCATCCCGGTGTTCGTGATCACCATCCTGGCCGAAATCGTGCTGGGCAGACTGCGCAAGGCGAAGGCCAACTACGAGGCGAGGGATACGGCGACCTCTCTGCTGATGGGGCTCGGCAGCACAATCGCAGGGGGCTTTACCGCCGCGATCGTCGTCGGGACGACGGTGTGGATCTGGCAGAACCACCGACTGTTCGACATCCCGATGGCCGCCTGGTGGGCCTGGGTGGCGATCTTTTTCCTCGAGGACCTGACCTATTACTGGTTCCACCGCCTGTCGCACGAGCGCCGCTTCTGGTGGGCCAGCCACGTCAATCATCACTCCTCGCAGCACTACAACCTGGCCACGGCCCTGCGCCAGACCTGGACTGGCGGGGTGAACGGCTCATGGCTGCTGTGGCTGCCGATGGCCTTCCTCGGCTTCCCGCCGGCGATGATCGCCGTGCAGAAGGGGATCAGCCTCGTCTACCAGTACTGGATCCACACGGAAGCGATCCATCGGATGCCGCGCTGGTTCGAGGCGGTGTTCAACACGCCCTCGCACCACCGGGTGCACCACGCCCGCAACCCGCGCTATCTGGACGCCAACTATGCCGGCATCCTGATCATCTGGGACCGGCTGTTCGGCACCTACATCCCCGAGGACGACAAGGAGCCGCCACGCTACGGGCTGGTCCATAACCTGGGCGATTTCAACATCCTGCGCGTGGCGTTTCACGAGTGGATTGGCATCGGCAAGGACCTCGCCGGCTCCCGCTCGATCCGCGAGGTGTTCGGTTACCTGTTCGGCCGCCCTGGCTGGAGTCCCGACGGGTCGCGCGAAACCTCCGCCTCGTTGAAGGCGAAGTGGCGGGCGCGGGAAGCGGAGAAGGCCGAAAAAGCGCCGGAGCAGATCGCGGCGGAGTAGGCTACGCGCCTAGTCCCTCTGCAACGGCAAACTCAGCCCGCCGGCCGGCCGTTGCGTCAGCAGCTCTCGCCGGAACCGGAACAGCTCCGCCGGACGGCCGCCGGTTTCGGTGTCCATGCGGCCGAGGCCCTCGACCAGGTCGATGCGCTCGACCACGCGGCGGAAGTTCTGCTTGTGCAGCGGTACGCCGGCGATGGCCTCCACCGCCCGCTGCAGCGCCGAGAGGGTGAACTCCGCCGGCATCAGCTCGAACACAACAGGGCGGTACTTCAGCTTGCCGCGCAGGCGACCAAGACCGGTGGCCAGGATGCGGCGGTGGTCGGACAGCATCGGCTCGCCCAGGGCGGCGGACAGGGCGCGGGGCTCGACGGCGTCCTCGCCGCGGTCGCGACTCTGGTCGCGGCCCGCCTCCGGAGCGAGGCCAGCCTCGTAGAGCAGCTCGTAGCGGTCCAGCACCCGCTCCTCGTTCCAGCCGGCGCCGTCCAGCGCGAACAGCAGGCGGGCGCGGGCCAGCCGGCTGTCGTCGCGTCCCGCCCAGCGGCGCAGCGCAGGCGCGATGGCCTCATCGATCAGGGCGGGACGACCCTGGCGCCAGTCTTCCCACGGAAAGAACCGCGACCAGGGCGCCCAGGCGGTGTCCAGACCATCGGTCTCGACCGCGGCCGGCGTCAGGGCCAGATACCCGACCGACACGACCCGCGCCGCCCCGGCCCCAACCTCGGCCCGGGGCGCGTCGCGCCCCTTGTCGCCGAAGGTGTAGAGCTGCTCGACATAGCCGAGGTCGAACCCGGTCTGCTCGGTCACGAAGGCGCGCAGGGCGATCTCGAAGGTGCGATGGTCCTCGGGATCGAACGGACCGAACGGCAGGCCGGGCAGGGTGGTGGCGCGGTCGGTCGCCGCATCGTGCGGGCGCACCGTCAGGACCACGGCCTCGCCATTGCGGACGGCCATGGTGACGGCGGACAGGCCGATGACGACGGACAAGGTCATTGCGCCCTGACTAGCATCGACCGGCGGCGTCGGGGAGGGCGCGTCTAGAACTTCAGGCCCAGCTCGAACGGCGAGCCCGGATAGGCGTAGACGCCCTTGCCGATGCCGGCGACCGCGTCGACCATCTTCCCCTTGCGCCCCATGATGTCGTCGGCCAGCCGGATCAGAAGCGGATTGGGCGTAGCCGAGGCCGAACCCTTGCGCAGCGCCTGGGCGATCTTCGCTTCGTCGATCTCGGGCAGGCGCTGGCAGGCCAGGATGAAGGCGGTCGCGGTCGAACGGCTGACGCCCGCCCAGCAGTGAACCAGCATCGGCGCGGCGCCTGTCCAGGTCTTGCCGAAGGCGAGCACGTCCTCGACGATGTCCTCCGCCGGAAGGATCTTGCCGGCCTGCGGCTCCCAGACATCGTCGACGGCGATCTTCAAATGCCGGTCGGGGCGGAATCCGCGCGGGCAGTCACCCATCAAGTGCGGGTCAAGCAACGTGATCAGGTGCGACGGCTTCCTGAACCGGACCACCGTATCAACATCGCGCAAGGGACTGACGATCAGGGTCACGCGAGCCTACTCCGTATCGAACGCCGCCTTTGCCGGTTCGAACCCCGCCGCTTCCGACAGCAGGTGGAACCGGTGGACGTAGCGGTCCTGGGCTTCACGCGCCGGCATCGGGGCGAGAACAATGGAAAGTCCCGTGGGAAGCGGGCCAAAGAACCCTAGCGACTCATCATGGCCAAAACCCGCCAACTGGGTCGCTTCGAAATAGGCGCAGGCCCTGTCTGCCTGCTTGATCAGCTTCTTGATCGCCGTCGGGGTCCTGGCAGGCAGGCCGAAACGGGCGTGGATGGCGTGCTCCAGCCGCTCCTCGAAGTCCTTGTAGCTGACGCCCAGCGCCGCCTTGAACGGGCTGATCATGTCGCCGATCACATACTCCGAAGCGTCATGTAGCAGCGCGGCCAGGCGCCACTTCGGATCCACCCCCGGCTGGATGTGGGCAACGATGTCCTCGACCACCAGCGAGTGCTGGGCGACCGAGAAGCCGTGTTCGCCGATGGTCTGGCCGTTCCAGCGGGCGACGCGCGCCAGGCCGTGGGCGATGTCCTCGATCTCGATGTCCATCGGCGAGGGATCGAGCAGGTCCAGACGCCGGCCGGACAGCATTCTTTGCCAGGCCCTGGGAGCATTCTTCGGCGAGCGCAGCCCTTTCGCCACCTGTTCGTTCCTTTGACTCGGGAGGGCGCTTCAACTGGCGCATTGGTTGACAAAGATCAATGACCGGTTCTGCCTGAGGCGGCCACTGTGCAGGTGAAGGAGATCCGAATGAGTTGGGCCAGGATCATGGCGCCGCTGGCTGGCGGCGCGCACGACGTGCGGGTGCTGGAGTTCGCCGCGGCGATCGCCACGCCGTTCGGAGCCGAGGTGGCGGCGGTTCACGCGCCGGCCGACATCGCCGACCTGATGCCCTGGATGGGCGAGGGGTTCATGGGCGGGGTCCAGATCACCGCCATGGACAGCCTCAAGGAAGCCGCAGCCGAGGGCGAGCGCGCCGCGCGCGCGGCCTGCGCGGCCTGTGGCTATGCCAGGACGACGTTTGTGGGCCTGGAGACGCCGGTCTGGGCCGGGCTGTCCATGGAGAGCCGGCTGTCGGACGTCGTGCTGTTCGACACCGAAGCCGCCAGGGGTCGCGGCCCGCTCGCCGAAGCTTTCCAGCAGATGGTCGCCGACGAGCAGCGTCCCACGATCGTCGCCCGGCCGGGCCTGCGCGCCGACGGCGTGGTGGCAGTGGCGTGGGACGGCGGCAAGGAGGCCTCCCGCGCGGCGCGCACGGCGCTGCCGCTGCTGGAAAAGGCCTCGCGCGTGGTGATCCTGGCCGCCCCGGGCGCCTCATCGCGCAACTTCGATCCTGACCGCCTTAAGGCCTTCTTCGCGGCCCGCAACGTGGCCGCCGAGGTCAGGCTGATCAACGGGACCGGCGATGCGGCGCAACTGCTGCTGGACGCCGCCGGCGCTGTTTCCGCCGATATCCTGGTGGCCGGCGCCTTCGGACACCCGCGCCTTCAGGAGTACATCTTCGGCGGGACGACCCGCACGCTGCTGAACAACGACGGTCCGTCGCTGTTCCTGTCCCACTAAGTCCAGGAAGACGAGAGATACCCATGACGCTGTCGCGTATCGTGATGCGCCTTGCGCGCAATCCGGGCACCGAATTCGCCGAAGGCGACGACCACCGTGGTTACACCGTGGTCGCACCCCTGCTCGAGGACGGCAAGCTGGACGTGGACGCCTTCCAGAAGGCGCGGGCCGACTGTTCGGTGCGCCGCTTCGCGCCGGACGAGGAGGCGGTCAACGGTCGACTGGCCCGTCGTGGCCAGACCTGGTTCTTCGACTACGACGACGCGGACGACGCCGACGACGAGCCGGTTCACCGCCTGGGCGATCACCGGTTTACGGTCGGGGAATACGTCTCCGTCGCCGACGAGGACGGCCGTATGCTGGCCTACAGGGTGACCGAGGTCACTCCACTATGATCGCGGCCTTGGCGTCGCGACCGCCGACATTGTGACGGACCAGGTCGGCGACGTCCTCGAAGACGTCGCCATGCTCGCCTTCCTTGTCGCGAATCTTGACAACGCCGACGACCAGAGGGCCGCCGATCGGGCCGCGCGCGTCGTAGCCGACCACCTTCCACTCGCCGGTCGCGGTGTCGCTGGCCAGAATGTAGCGAGCCGAGACGCCGTCGCCGCGACCTTTCTCGCTTGACTGGATGGTGGTGACGTTGCGCGTGGCGCGGACTTCGGCCCCGCCGCCATCAACCGCGTTCACCTCGACGCCCGGGGCGCGGACCTTGGCGCCGGCCTCGCCGGCCTGGATGCTGACGCCGGGCAGGCGGATGTCGACCTCTTCGGTGTCCGAGGCGGCCGGGGTCGTCTTCACGTTCGGCAGGATCGTTTTCAGTTCCGCCTCGATCGGCGCCAGGGCGTCTGACGGCGTGCCCCCGCCGACCTGGACAACCCGAAGCGTCACCTCCGCCCGGTCGCTGGCGTAGACGCAGGACAGACCGTCGCTGGCCGCCGTGCTGCGTTTCAACGCGCCCTGGCGCTCCGGACAGTCGAGCTTGTTGACCACCTTGAGCGCATTGGCCTCGCGTTGCCGCGCGGCGTCGGGATGGTCACAGGCGCCGAGGGCCAGGACGGCGACGCCGGCGAGCAGCAGGAGGGGGCGGTTCATGGGGTGGTCCCTTTGAGCTTGTGTCCGGACCGTGGCGCAGGGCCGCGCGGGGGGCCAGTGAAATCGCGGTAAGGCGCGGCTTTCAAACATGAAAAAGGGGACAGGTGCGATGCCCTGTCCCCTCGTTCAAACGGCAATGCCGAGATCTGCTACTGCCCCGGACGGGCCCCGCTGCCTTCGCGGCGGGCCAGGAAAGCCAGGCGTTCGAACAGGTGGACGTCCTGCTCGTTCTTGAGCAGCGCGCCGTGCAGGGGCGGGATCAGCTTGGTGGGATCCTTTTCCTTCAGCATGGCCTCGTCGATGTCCTCGACCATCAGCAGCTTGAGCCAGTCGAGCAGCTCGCTCGTCGACGGCTTCTTCTTCAGGCCCGGCACCTTGCGCATGTCGTAGAAGATGCGCAGCGCCTCGGCGACCAGCTTCTGCTTGATGCCCGGATAGTGGACGTCGACGACCTTCTGCATGGTCTCTTCGTCTGGTAAGCTGATGAAGTGGAAGAAGCAGCGGCGCAGGAAGGCGTCCGGCAGTTCCTTCTCGTTGTTGGAGGTGATGATGATCACCGGCCGGATCTTGGCGGCGATCGTCTCGCCGGTCTCGTAGACATAGAATTCCATCCGATCGAGCTCCTGGAGGAGGTCGTTGGGGAACTCGATGTCGGCCTTGTCGATCTCGTCGATTAGGAGCACCGGGCGGGCGTCGGACTCGAACGCTTCCCAGAGCTTGCCCTTCTTGATGTAGTTCTTGACGTCCTTGACGCGCTCGTCGCCCAGCTGGCTGTCGCGCAGGCGCGTGACGGCGTCGTACTCGTAGAGGCCCTGGCTGGCCTTGGTCGTCGACTTGATGTGCCAGGTGATCAGCTTGGCGCCGAGCGCCTTGGCCACTTCCTCGGCAAGCACGGTCTTGCCGGTGCCCGGCTCGCCCTTGATCAGAAGCGGACGCTGCAGCGCGATGGCGGCGTTGACGGCGATCTTCAGATCATCGGTCGCGACGTAGTTTTCAGTGCCTTCGAAGCGCTGGCTCATCTTCATCCCCCGAGGCGGCGTCGCCAGCCTCAAACAAACGTTCAATTCACGGCCAGCCTAATGCGCTCCGCCGGACATTCAAGCCGGTTTCGGCGGCTCGTCCGGTTCACGCGGAAGGGACGACGGCGGATCACTGGCGGGGAAGGTCTCGTCGAGTACCTTATCCGGCGGCGCGTCGGCGGCGGCCTGCTCGATCGCTTCGGGGGTCTTGCGGCGGGTGATGGGCATCTCCCGGCGGCCAGGGCAGGGGCTCATGCCGAAGGGCTCAATCAGCGCCCGGGTTGATCGACACCGGATCACTGGCGGGAAAGGTCTCCTTCAGCGCCTTGTCCAGCTGGCGATCGACATGTGGATCGGCGTCGTCGTCCACATTGTCAGCGGGGGTGGCTCCGGGATCATCAACGGCCGGCCCGGTCTTTTCTGCGGCGGCGTCCTCGTCGGTCTCGCCGGGAGTCTGGTCGTCGGACGAGTGGGTCATGGGATCTCCGGCAAGGCAGGGCTGAGGCGCCAGCGCCGGAGTCAACCCGTCAGGCGGGCGGATGTTCCGCTAGACCGCAAAGCCCCGGGCGCGCAGGCGATCGGCCATGTCGCCGCGCCGCGCCGCCCAGTCCTCGGCCAGAAGACCCAGCCCGATGACGTCGACGGGCTCGCCGTTCTTCAAGACATGCCGGCGGAACAGCGCTTCGCGCTCGAAGCCGTGCAGCATGTGCAGCTTCCAGACCGCCTCGTTGGTGGCCAGGACCTCGCACCACAGCTTGCCCAGCCCCAGCACGCCGAACACATGCTCGATGACCTGGAACTCGACGAAGGAGCCGACACCCAGGCCGCGAACGGACGGACTGGCGAGGTAGTAGGCCCAGGCGCAGCGCCGATGTGTCCGGTCGATATCGGCCAGGTTGGCCAGGCCCACCGGCTCGCCGTTCACCTCGATGATCCAGTAGCGACGGCGCGGATCGCCCCCCAGGCCGTCGAACCAGCGGTCGTGCTCCGCCTGGCTGATTGCATGGTCCGAGTACATGTAGGCCGCGACCTCGCGGCTGTTGCGCCAGCCCAGGATGCGCGGGCGATCGTCCGGGGTCAGATCGCGCAGGATTATGGTCGGGGCGGTCACAGGCGGCGGTCTCCCCCGAGGGTCAGGAGGTCCGGGCGGCGCCGGACGAAGGCGCGGACGTCGTCGCTGGTGAAGGCCGGGGTCTCCGGATAGAGCGCCTCGTACACCGCCCTCACGAAGTCCAGGTCATCGGGCCGGTCCACCGTCCAGCGCACATCGCCCTCATCGACGGCCTGGTGGTGGAAGGCGAGGGCGAAACGCTCCGGCCGCCTGTAGAGGAACGGCGTGACATGCTCGCGGTCGTAGGGATCGCGCGTTTCCGCGGCGGCGGCGCGCAGCGCCTCAACCCGGAAGACCTCCACATCCAGCCCCTTTGGAAAGGTCCGCCGTTCGCCGGCGTTCGCGGCGTAGTCGGCCCCGGTCGCCTCGCGCAGGGCGATGGTGGCCTCGATCACCCCGGGGTCGGCCAGTGGGCAGTCAGCGGTCAGGCGAACGGCGACCTCCGCGGGGCCAAAGGCGTCGAGCGCCCCGATGTACCGCGCCAGCACGTCGTTCAGTGATCCCCGAAACACCGCCACCCCGGCGCCGTCCAGGGCGCGGGCGAGGGGATCGTCACTGTACTGGTCGGACGTCGCCACCACGATCCGACCAAGGCCGGAGGTGCGATCAAGCCGCTCGATCTGCCGCAGGATCATCGGCGCGCCGGCGAGGTCGGCCATGACCTTGCCCGGCAGCCGGGTGGAGGACATGCGCGCCTGCAGGATGGCAAGGACCATGGTCGTCAGCTGGGGCTCACGGCGCCGGCGCGAACCTTCAGGGCGTCGGCGACATCGCCCATGACCGGCGTCCAGTCCTGGTAGTCGCTCGAGGCGAAGCAGCGCGCCTGTGGATACCAGGGATAGACGTCCGAGCCGAGGCAGGTCCATGCGCCCTCGACGGTTATCAGCCAGACCGGCGCGCCGCACGCCCCGGCCAGGTTGATTGTGGCGTTCGAGAACCCGACCATCAGGTCCGTTGCGCAGCAGAGCGCGGCGATGTCATCCAGGTCCTGCTTGAGGTCGATGCCCGGCGGCTGGAAGATCTCGACGCCGAACTCGCGCCGGGCGAACTCCAGTTCCGCTTCGCAGTCGCCGTACTGCAGGTTGATGAAGCTCAGGCCCGGCATCTTCAGGATCGGGGCCCACTGTTCGAACGGCGAGTAGTAGCG
>JBIKTU010000121.1:0-6025 GCA_044347965.1 Caulobacter sp. | reverse complement strand
GCCGGCGCGCCCTTGCCGGCCGGCGTCGCCATCGACGGCGTCGACCTGCTTCAGGTGGCGAGGGGCAAGGTCCCGGCCCTCGCCGAACGGCCGATCTTCTGGCAGAGCGGCTACTATCGCGCGGTCCGCCTCGGCGACTGGAAGCTGCAGGTCAGCGAGCGTCCGAAGAAGGCCTGGCTCTACAACCTGGCGACCGATCCGACCGAGAAGACCAACCTCGCCACCGCCCTGCCCGACCGGGTCGCCAGCCTGAGGGCCCTGCTCGACCGGCATCAGGCCGACGCCCGCAAGCCGCTCTATCCCTACACGATCGAGGCCGCCACGCCGGTCGACAAGACCCGGGCTGACACTTTCCGCAAGGGCGACGAGTACATCTACTGGCCCAACTGATCCGGCCCGGGTCCTCGGCGCCCGCGGGCCGTCCGTCAGCCGCCTGACGGCGGCCCGGCCGACCAGCGCGACATCAGCGCGCCGAGGAAGGCCGGACGGGCGGGGTCGGCGGTCGGCGTCGTCCAGAGCGTCCCGGCCATGGCGCGCTCGAACGCGGCGTCGAAGGTGCGCGTCATGGACGGCGTGTCGAAGCTCATCATGCTGCCCTGCGCCGGCTCGGCCTGGATCGAGGTGATGCTGAGCGGCAGCCGGTGGGCGGCGCAAAAGTTGGTCGTCATGCTGATGGCCTGGCGGTAGCTGAACCGCAGCATGGTGTCGAAGCTGCGGATCAGGATGGCCGGCACATTGTTCGGCGTGGTGCGGGGCGCCTGTTCCAGCACCGTGTTGACGATCAGGTAGATGCGGCTGCGTTGCAGGCGATGACGCAGGTTCTTCCAGCGCAGCATGGCCTCGGGCATCACGAACAGCGGCGTAGCCACCCCGCCGTCGACATGCATCTCCTCAAACGCGGCGCCCTCGTGCTCGACGATGATCCGCCGGGGCGGGAACAGGCCCGGCAGGCTCGCCGAGGCGACCAGGACGTCCCGGAACAACCGCAGGGCGGCCGGCCCGCCGACGGCGGCGATCTCGCCCATGTTCCAGATCACCGTCCGTTGGCTGTCCAGGTCGGTGGTGGCGACCAGCAGTCGGCGACCCTGGGCGTGGCGCGCGGCCACCGCCTCGAGCATCGCCTGGTCGACGAAGGGATCCAGCAGCCGCTCCAGCTGCTCACTCTTGAACACGCCGCCCAGCGCCGGCGACAGGCCGCCGATGCTGAGCAGCTTGGCCGCGTGCCCGCCGGTATAGGCGTCGCGCAGCTGGTCGTCCCAGGCGGGTCCCAGGAAGGCGAACGGCGCGATCAGGGCGCCGGTGCTGACTCCGGTGACGATGGCGAAGTCCGGACGGGCCCCGGCGGCGGTCAGCCCGACCAGTACGCCGGCCCCGAACGCGCCGCCGGCCGCGCCGCCGGAGATGGCCAGGATGTTGAAGTCCTCGCGGGCGACCAGGACCTTGGGCAGCGACAGGCTGTCGGCGGCGGCCTTGAGCGACTCCTCCGCCTCCTCGACGGTCAGGCGGACGCCATGGAAGCCGGGAATCTCGGCGTCGCCGGTCGGCGCGGGCAGGCGCACAAAGCCGTTGGACCGCGACCTGGAATGCTTCTCATCAGCCATGCGAGGCGCCTGTCGACAAACTGGGTCAGAGAATGCGGCAGGCGTCCTCGAACGCCAGCCGCGGATTGCGGGGAAACAGATTCTCGTCGGTCCCGTAGCCGATGTTGCACACGAAGTTCACTTCCCAGCCCGTTCCGGCGAAGAACGCCTCATTGACCCCGGCCGCGTTGAACCCGGACATCGGTCCGCAGTCGAGGCCCAGCGACCGGGCCGCCAGCATCAGATACGCGGCCTGAAGCGATCCGTTCCGGAAGGCAGTCTCTTTCGCAAGCGCCGGGTTGGCGGCGAACACGTCCCTGAGCTGAGGCCTTTGCGGAAAGACCTGCGGGATCTTCTCGCCGAAGTTCAGGTCATGGGCGATCAGCACATTGACGGGGGCCGCCAGCGTCTTGTCCTGGTTGCCTGCGGCCATGTGCGGGATGAGCCGCTGTTTGCTCTCGTCGCTGACCAGGAAGACGAACCGGGCCGGCTGGGCGTTCGACGCCGTGGGGCCCAGCGCGGCCATCTCGTACAGTTCGCGGATCAGCGCCGGCGGCACCGCCGTCGGCGACCAGCCATTACGCGTCCGCGCCTTGCGGAACAGCTGGTCCAGCGCGGCTTCGGGCAGGCGGTCGGTCATGGGGGAGACTCCACAGGGAAGGCTTGGCTCCGCCGCAGCGTATGCCATTGTCCGGGGTACAGCGACACAGGGGCTCAGCCATCTATGCCGGCGTCCGATGACACCATCATGCTGCCGGCGCGGCCCGAGCCGTTCCTGGTCGAGGTTTCACGCACCGCCGTCATCGTCATCGATCTGCAGAACGCCTGCGCCTCTGCGGGCGGGTCGGGTGGTCGCGGACCGACTCCCGGCCAATGACCCGGATCCTCATCACCGGTAATGCCGGGAGCGGAAAGTCCACCTTGGCCGCGAGGCTTGGCGCAAGCCTGGGCCTGCCGGTCCACGGCCTTGACCAGATCGTCTGGCAGCCGGGCTGGCGGAAGAGTCCCGCGGACTGGCGAAGGGATCGTGAAGCCGAACTGGTCGCCCCGCCGTGCTGGATCATCGACGGCGTGTCGCGAACGGTCCTCGACGCAGCGGACTATGTCATTTTCCTCGATGTTTCCCGGACGACATCCTTCATTCGGT
Source organism: Caulobacter sp. (assembly GCA_044347965.1). Taxonomy (GTDB): domain Bacteria; phylum Pseudomonadota; class Alphaproteobacteria; order Caulobacterales; family Caulobacteraceae; genus Caulobacter. Next base: position 3,298 of record JBIKTU010000121.1, on the reverse strand, counting down.
GCGCCCGGCGAAACTGGAAGTATCTGTTTCGAAGCCGGCCCGGCCTGCCGGAGCACTGCCCCGAAATCCTGATCATCCCCAGGCTCATCAAGATCATCTGGGGTTTCCCGACCAAGGTACGGCCCGGCATCCTCGACGCACTCGCAGATCGGGAGGGCGCTTACGTCGTCCGGGACAAGGCCGCACTGGACCGCGCCGTAGCAGCGATCTCGCAGGCTGCGACGCCCCAAGGCGCACCGCTCCTGATGTCTTGACGGCCAGCTTTGCTCTCGCGGGCTTTCCGGCGCACTACTTCCGTAGCCCAATGGCCCGCAGCCGCTCGTCCAGAAACGCCCCCGCCGTCACCGGCTCGAACTTCGCGCCGTCGCCGACGCAGTTCTCCAGCACCGCCAGCGAGGTCTCCGGCGTCGGGTGCATGAAGAACGGCATCGAGTAGCGGCTGACGTTCGGGCCCGTCGGGTTGACCACCCGGTGGGTCGTGGCCGGGATCACGCCGTTGGTCATGCGGGCCAGCATATCGCCGCTGTCGACGATCAGGTTGGTCGGTTCGGTGACCACCGGCAGCCAGGTCCCGTCGCGATCAAGCAGTTCCAGCCCCGCACCCTTGGCCGCGACCATGATGGTCAGGAAGTTGATGTCCTCGTGCGCCGCCGAGCGCACCGCGTTCGGGTCCATGCCCTCGGCCAGCGGCGGATAGTGCAGCACCCGCAGCAGCGATGTGCCGTAGCGTACCTTCTCGTCGAACCAGTCGTCGGCCAGACCCAGCTTCGGGGCCAGCGCCCGCAGCAGCACGATCCCCGTCTCGTTAAGCGCCCCGAACAGCTGGCTGAAGGCGGCCTGCACGCCCGGCGCCTCGACCGGCCAGACGTTGGGCTCGAACGGCTCGTCGGCGGGCGCGTCCGGCGAGGGGTCATGACCGACCTGCCAGAACTCCTTCAGGTCCGGGTGGCCGCTGTCCTTGGCGTGCTCGACCCCGAACGGCGTGTAGCCGCGCATGCCCCTGGCGTACTGGCGCTTGGTCGCTTCGGGCAGCGCGAACAGGCCCTCCGCCTCGGCGTAGGCGCGGCCCAGCAGCTCCAGTGAGACGCCGTGGTCCTTCAGGACGAAGAATCCATAGTCCTGCAGCCCGCGCATCATCGCATCGGAAAAGGCGGCGCGCTGGTCGGCGTCGCCGTCGGTGAAGGCCCTTAGGCTGAGTTCGGGGACGGAGCGGGTCATGGGCGGAAGGTAGCCCTTCGCGCGGGGGCGGGCAAAGCCTGGGCGATCCCACAGCGACAAACACCGTCATCCGAGGCCTTGTGCCTGGGACCCCTCGTTCAGCTTCCCTGTGTGAGCGTGTCCTTGCTCCGCACCTGCGACCGACAGAGGGGTCCCCGCCACAAGGGCGGGGATGACGGGTAGGGACTGTCCCCGTCAGAGCAAGGCTTCCACCTCCGCCCGCCACGGCAGCGAACTCTGCGCCCCGGCCTTCGTCGCCGTCAGCGCTCCGGCCGCGCAGGCGAACCTCAGGGCCTCGGCCGGCGCCATGCCTTCCAGCATCGCCACCACCAGCGCCCCGACGAACGTGTCCCCCGCGCCCGTCGTATCCACCGCCTCGACCTCGGGGGGCTCGGCCGTGGCCAGGCGCACGCCGTCGCGAAGCAGGCCCGCGCCGCGCGAGCCCCAGGTGACGGCGACCAGCCCCGGCAGGCCATGGAGACGGCGGCCGTAGTCCCCCGCCTCCCCTTCATTGACCACCAGCAGGTCGGCGCGCCTCAGCACCGCATCGTCGATGGCGAGGTTGGCGGGGGCCAGGTTCACGCAGACGAAGCCGGTCGCCCGGGCCACAGCGGCCGCGACCGTCTCAAGCGGGACCTCGAGCTGGCAGATCAGCGCGCCCTCGATGACCTCGGGCAGAAGGTCGGGCGTCAGCGACAGGTTGGCCCCCGAGGCGACCATGATCTGGTTCTCGCCCTCGGCGTCGACGGCGATCAGCGCGGCGCCGGTCGGGGCGGCGGCGTCAACGCCGACGCCATTGAGGTCGACGCCGTCGGCCCGCAGCAACGCCAGCGCCTGATCGGCCATGGCGTCGGCGCCGACCCGGCCGATCAGGCGAACCTCCGCGCCCAGCCGCCGGGCGGCCAGCGCCTGGTTGGCGCCCTTGCCGCCGGGATGCACGCCGAGCGTCGCGCCGGTGACGGTCTCGCCGGGCTCCGGCAGGGTCGGCCCCGTGGCCACGAAGTCCAGGTTGATCGAACCGACGACCACGACTTTGGGGGAAATGCGGGTCATCGGGCCAGCCGTTCATAGAAGAGGTCAAAGACCGCCGCGTGGTCGACCTGCGTCACCCAACGGATCGACGCCACCGAGGCCGCGGCGGCGTCGAGGCGGAACTCCACCGCCGTATGGCCGGCGGTCAGGGCCGAGGTCGTCTCGACCTGCAGGTCGACCGGGACGGCGGTGAACAGCTGCGGCGCCAGCAGCCAGGCGATGGTGCTGGGATCGTGCATCGGCGGGCTGTCGCCGCCGACCAGCCGCCGCTCGATGTCGCTGGAAAAGCCGATGAGGGTCGCCACCGATCGGGCGGCCACCGTGCCGATGGCGGCGATCCGCGCCAGCCGCTCCGGCGTGGCGCGCAGTTGATGGGTGGCGTCCAGGCCCAGCACCACGCAGCTGACGCCCGAGCGGAAGACCACGTCGGCCGCGTGCGGGTCGGCATAGATGTTGTACTCGGCCGAGGCGGTGATGTTGCCGCCCTCGCGCCGCGCGCCGCCCATGACCACCACCGTGCCCAGCCGTTCGGCCAGCGCCGGCTCCAGCCGCAGGGCCAGGGCCAGGTTGGTCATCGGTCCGGTGACGGCCATGGCGACCGTCCCGGCCGGGCGGCTCATGACCAGATCGACGATGGCTGTGGCGGCATGGCCGGGCGCGACCGGAGCCGCCGGCTCGAACACCGGCAGGGTTCCGAGGCCCGACTCGCCGTGGAAGTGGGCGGCGGCGATCGGTTCTCGCACCAGCGGCACGGCGGCGCCGGCATGGACGGGCACATCCTCGCGCCCGGCCAGCTGGCGGATCAGCCGCGCGTTGCGGGCGGTCAGGGTCGCGTCGACGTTGCCGGCCGCCGTGGTGACGGCGAGGATCTCCAGATCCTCCGGCGAGGCGAAGGCGAGGAACAGGGCCACGGCGTCGTCGACGCCCGGATCGCAGTCGATGATGAGGGCTTTGCGGGACACGCCGCATAGTCGGCGCTGAATCGCCAGGGCCGCAAGTCCGATTGACCGCGCTGGTCTTGGCCCTAGGCTGGGCCCTCAACGGCTGG
>JBIKTU010000120.1:0-6026 GCA_044347965.1 Caulobacter sp. | reverse complement strand
GCAGCCTAACGGGGGACCACGAGTCCCGCGAGGCCCTGCTGGAGGCGGCGCTGCGGCGTTTCGCCGACCTCGGCCTGACCGTGCTGGCCCGGTCTGGCTGGTGGGAGTCGGCGGCCTGGCCCGATCCGTCGGCGCCGGCCTACCTCAACGGCGTGGCGCTGCTGGCGCCGGATGTCCCGTCGGAGGAGATGCTCGCCGCGCTGCACGCCATCGAGCGCGCCTTCGGCCGGGCGAGGGGACAGCCCAACGCCCCCCGCACCCTGGACCTCGACCTGATCGCCCACGGCCGGCTTGTGCTGGACGGCACGGGCCTGATCCTGCCGCACCCCAGGGCCCACGAGCGCCGGTTCGTCATGGGGCCGCTGGCGGAGATCGCGCCCGGCTGGCGGCATCCGGTCTATGGCGGCAGCGCCAGGATGATGGCGGCCGGCGCGACGGTGGGGCGGGACGCACACCCCTTAGACTCCGCTCATCCCGGCGAAGGCCGGGACCCAGATTCAGCCTGAGCATTCAGGATTCTGGCCGAAGTCCGGCGCTTGCAACTGGGTCCCGGCCTTCGCCGGGATGAGCGGATGGAGGGTTGGACGCCAAGCAATCTCCGCCCTCAATCCCCCCGCGCCCTTGCGGCGTTGCACAATGGGGCGCAAAACTCTATGTAACCCGGCTCCCACGACAGCCACCCGAGAGATTCATGGCCCGCGTCACCGTCGAAGACTGCGTCGAGAAGGTTCCCAACCGGTTCGGCCTCGTGCTGCTGGCCTCGCACCGCGCCCGCGCCATCTCGGCCGGCGCAGCCCTGCTGGTCGACCGTGACAACGACAAGAACCCCGTCGTCGCCCTGCGCGAGATCGCCGACGACGTGGTCGACAACGAGGGCCTCAAGGAAGGCCTGATCGGAACGCTGCAACGCGTCGACGAGCGCACCGAGGCCGAGGAAGAGGCGGAAACCGTCGCCCTGCTGTCGGATCCCACCCACATGCAGATGAGCGAACAGGAACTGATCCGCGCCCTGCAGAGCGACCGCGACGGCGGTCAGGAGGAGCGGTACTGAGTCCGGAAGGATCAGAACCCCTCATTATCGAGGCGGCCGAGGCCGCCCCTCCCTTTGACGCGCCTCAAGAGGCGGCCGCCCGCCCCACCGGGGCGACGGCCGCCGCCCGCGCCGCCGCGCGTCCGCGCTTCCTGCGCCAGTACGAACTGATCGAGCGGGTCCGGGCCTATGACCCGACCGCCGACGAGGCGCTGCTGAACCGCGCCTATGTCTACGCCGTGCGGATGCACGGCTCCCAGACCCGGGCCAGCGGCGATCCCTATTTCGCCCACCCCATCGAGGTGGCCGGCATCCTGACCGAGTACCGGCTGGACACCGCCTCCATCGTCACCGCCCTGCTGCACGACGTCATCGAGGACACCAGCGCGTCCGGCGCCGACATCGCCGAACTGTTCGGCGCGGAGGTGGCCGAGCTGGTCGAGGGCGTGACCAAGCTCTCCAAGCTGGAGCTGACCGCCGAGCACACGCGGCAGGCCGAAAACCTGCGCAAGTTCATCCTGGCCATCTCCAAGGACGTGCGGGTCCTGATGGTCAAGCTGGCCGACCGCCTGCACAACATGCGGACGCTGAACTTCATCTCCAAGCCGGCCAAGCGCGAGCGCATCGCCCGCGAGACGCTGGACATCTACGCCCCGCTGGCCCGCAACATCGGCTGCCACCGCATCTGCACCGAGCTCGAGGAGCTGGCTTTCGAGCACCTCAACCCGGTGGCCCGCAACGCCATCCTGCGGCGGCTGGAGGCCATGCGCACCGACCAGGGCCGGGCGGTGGAGCAGGTCAGCGGCGAGATCACCCGCCTGCTCGACCGCGACGCTATCCCCGCCCGGGTGTTCGGCCGCGAGAAGCACCCGTTCTCGATCTGGCGAAAGCTGCAGCGCAAGTCGATCGGCTTCTCGCAGATGAGCGACATCTACGCCTTCCGCGTGATCGTCGACAGCGAGGAGGACTGCTACCGGGCCCTGGGCCTGATCCACCGCAACTGGCCGTGCATTCCGGAGCGGTTCAAGGACTTCATCTCCACGCCCAAGCGCAACAACTACCGCTCGCTGCACACCACCGTGGTCGGGCCCAAGGGCATGCGCATCGAGATGCAGATCCGCACCGAGGTCATGGACCGGGTCGCCGAGGACGGGGTGGCCGCGCACTGGCGCTACAAGAACTCCTCCTACGGCTTCGACCGTGAGGCGATGGAGGCCGACGGCGGCCGCGATCCGCTGGCCAACCTGCGCCAGCTGGTCCAGGTGCTGGAGCACGGCGGCGACGCCGAGGACCTGGTGGAACACGCCAAGCTGGAGATGTTCCTCGACCAGGTGTTCGTGTTCACGCCCAAGGGGCGGCTGGTCAGCCTGCCGCGCGGCGCCATGCCGCTGGACTTCGCCTACGGCGTCCACACCAATGTCGGCGACACAACCGTCGGGGCGAAAATCAACGGCGAACTCAAGCCCTTGCGGACACAACTTCAGAACGGCGACGTGGTCGAGATCGTCCGCGGACCCAAGCCGGCCGTGCCGGCGGACTGGCGCTCCTTGGCGGTCACCGGCCGGGCCCGCTCGGCGATCCGCCGCCACATCCGCCAGACGGAGAAGGAAGAGTTCCTGCGGCTGGGCGTCTCGGCCATGGACCAGGCCTTCGCCCGGGTCGGCAAGACCCGCACCGGGGTCTCGCTGCGGCCGGCTCTGGATCGCTTCGCCGTGGCGACCGAGGACGAACTGTTCGACGCCATCGGCCGCGGCCGGATCATGCCGGCCGACCTGCTGGAGTCGCTGTTCCCGGGCCTGAAGGACTCCGACATGGCCGCCGTGCTGGGGCGGCGAAAGATCGAGAGCGGCAAGGAAGCGCGCCAGTATGTGCGCGGCAGCGGCATCCCGGCCGGGGCGACGATCCAGTTCGCCACCTGCTGCAACCCGGTTCCCGGCGACCGCATCGTCGGCATCGTCGCCGACGAGAAGGCGCTGGACGTTCACGCCATCGACTGCCCGACCCTCGAACAGTACGACGAACGCCAGGACCTGTGGCGCGACCTGCACTGGTCGCCCGAGGCCGAGCGAAACACCATGGCCCGCACCCGGCTCCGCGCCACGATCCGCAACGCGCCGGGCGTGCTGGGCGAGGCCTGCGTGGCCATCGGCGAGGCCGGCGGCAACATCTTCAACCTGCGCATGCACCATCGGCAGGACGACTATTTCGACGTCGACTTCGATGTCGACGTCCGCGACGCCCGTCACGCCACCAACATCGTCGCCGCCCTCCGCGCCAACCCGATGATCGAGACGGTCGAACGGGCGAGGGGGTAGCGGGCGAGGCCACTGACCCAACGCCGTCATGGCCCGACTTGTTCGGGCCACCTATGCGTGGTGAGCGGGCGGAGTGCAGCGCTGCTGTTCGGTCTCGAACACTCCCGACTGTTCGTGTTCATAGGTGGCCCGAACAAGTCGGGCCATGACGATTTCTGGAGGGGCTAGCCTTTCAGCGCCGCCACCGCAGCCGCCGTCGCCCGCGTCACCCGCTTGGGCAACGCGTCCAGCGCGAACCAGCCGCAGCCGCCCAGCTTGTCCGGCTCCAGCACCGCCGGCTCGCCCACGCAGTCCTCGACCAGATAGACCGGCGCGGTCCAGTGCTGGCCGTCGCCGGCGTCGATGGTGTCGGCCATGCACAGCAGGGCGCCGGGCGTGATGATCAGGCCCAGTTCCTCGGCGATCTCGCGGGCGCAGGCGGCGCGGACGGGCTCGCCCCAGTCGACCTTGCCGCCCGGCAGGCCCCAGCACCCTGCCTCCGGCTCCCGTAGGCGCAGCACCAGCAGCAGCCTGCCGTCGCGCAGTATGGCGGCGCCGACGCCGACGCCGGGACGGGGAGGGGAGGAGGTCATGGGGCAGTGCTACATCCCTTCTCCCATCGGGAGAAGGAGGGGCCCGTCCTCCGAAGCCCTGGCGAAGGAGGATGGGAGGATGAGGGGTTACGCCTTGCCCGGAATCGTTCGTAATCCCTCACCCTCCCATCGCGCAGCGATGGGCCCCTCCCTCTCCCTCCGGGAGAGGTGTATGGAGCCCCCTCATGAACACTGACGCCGTCCTCGATGAATTCCGCGCCTGCGGGGCCCTGCGCGAAGGTCATTTCGTGCTGTCCAGCGGGCTGCACAGCCCGGTCTTCCTGCAGAAGAACCTGGTCTTCGCCCAGCCCGACCGCTGCGAGCGGCTCTGCAAGGCGCTGGCGGCGAAGATCGTCGCGGCGGTCGGCCAGCCGGACGTGGCGATCTCGCCCGCCGTCGGCGGCATCATTCCCGGCTATGAGACGGCCCGGCATCTGGGCGTGCAGTCCTTCTACGTCGAGCGCGAGGGCGGAGCCTTCAAGCTGCGCCGGGGCTTCCATATCGAGCCGGGCGCGAAGGTTGTGATGGTCGAGGACATCGTCACCACGGGCCTGTCCTCCCGCGAATGCATCGAGGCCATCCGCGCGGCGGGCGGCGAGGTGATCGCCGCGGCCTGCATCGTCGACCGCTCGGGCGGCAAGGCGGACGTCGGCGTGCCGCTGGTGGCGCTGGCCACGCTCGACGTCCCCGCCTACGAGGCCGACAAGCTGCCGCCGGAGCTGGCGGCCATCCCGGTTCAGGACCCGGGTAGCCGGAGACTGCGCTGAGCCCTATCTGCTCGGGGTAGAACAGGAACCCCCATGTCCCATCCCCTCCGCCTCGGCGTGAACATCGACCATGTGGCGACCATCCGGAACGCCCGGGGCGCCAGCTATCCCGAGCCCTCCCGCGCGGCCGAGCTGGCCCTTGCGGCCGGCGCCGACGGCATTACCGCCCACCTGCGCGAGGACCGGCGGCACATCTCCGACGCCGACATCGAGGTGCTGGCGGCGCTCTGCCTAAAGCGCGGCAAACCGCTGAACTTCGAGATGGCGGTCACCGACGAGATGCTCGGTATCGCGCTGGCCCATCGCCCCCGCGCCGCCTGCCTGGTGCCCGAGCGGCGCGAGGAGGTGACCACAGAGGGCGGCCTCAACATCGTCGCCGGCCACAACCACATCGCCCCGGCGGTGCAGCGCCTGCGTGACGCCGGCAGCCGCGTCTCACTGTTCATCGACGCCGACCCGGTCCAGATCCGCGCCTCGGCCGAGATCGGGGCCCAGGTCGTCGAACTGCACACCGGGGCCTACTGCGACGCCTTCCGGGCCGGTGAACAGGACCGCGCCGAGGCCATCCTGACCCGGCTGCGCGACGGCGCCGAACTCGCCGGGCAGCTGGGGCTTGAGGTCCACGCCGGCCACGGCATCGACTACGCCACCGTCACGCCGATCGCCGCCATCCCGCAGCTGGCGGAGCTGAACATTGGCCACTTCCTGATCGGCGAGGCGATCTTCATCGGCCTGACCGCCGCCATCCAGCGCATGCGCGCCCTGATGGACGCCGCCAGAACGGAAGCGGCCGCGTGATCATCGGCATCGGTTCCGACCTCTCCGACATCCGCCGCATCGAAAAGACGCTGGAGCGCTTCGGCGAGCGGTTCACGGGCCGCACCTTTACGGAGATCGAACGCGAGCGGTCGGAGCGCAAGGTGAACGCCCAGGGCGGCCGCGCGGCCAGCTACGCCAAGCGGTTCGCGGCCAAGGAAGCCTGCGCCAAGGCGCTGGGCACCGGCGTGCCGCGCCGGGGTGTCCACTGGGCCGACATGGGCGTGGTCAACCTGAAGAGCGGCAAGCCGACCATGGCCCTGACCGGCGGCGCGGCGGCGCGGCTGGCGGAGATCACGCCCGAGGGGATGGTCCCGGTGATCCACCTGTCCCTGACCGATGATCACCCCTACGCCCAGGCCTTCGTCATCATCGAGGCGCTGCCCGCGTGAACCCCTCGCCATGAAAGCGAGTTAACGGGCGTCCGCGCCCGGGATATCGTACGACTCGTCGACCGGGCGGGGGCCCGCATCTGCAAGGAAGAGCGCGCCGCCATGACCGACGCCGCCGACAAGACCGCCGAACC
>JBIKTU010000119.1:0-6098 GCA_044347965.1 Caulobacter sp. | reverse complement strand
GGCGTCATCGCCCGGCGGCCGGAGCTGCTGCCCTGGATCCGCGCCGGCCTCAGCGAGGACCGGGTGAAGGCCTGGTTCGCGCACGAGTTCGAGGGCGCGACCGCCCCGAAGGTGATCCGCTACGAACTGCCCGGCATGAACGCCATCAACCTGCACTGCATCCAGGCGCTGGGCGGCGGCCAGTTCTCCAGCCTGCGCCTCGACCCGCTGGCCAAGGGCAAGGCCCAGCAGTTGCTGGACATCCGCATCGACATACCTAGGGCGCTCGCGACCGGACACTGAGCCAGGGTGACGGCCGCTTGCCTGCCGTGGCGGCGCCGCGTTCAACTGCCGCCCCACGACCAACCACGACCGATTCAAGGGAAGTATTCGATGTCGAAGCCGCTGCGCGCCCACACCGCCGTCGGAGAAGAGTATCTGGCCAAGGGGACGGTCGAGGTCCGGCATGCCTTCCCCTTCCCGCCGTCCGCGGTCTGGGCGGCGTTGCTTGACGGCGAGGCCTGGACCCAATGGCTGCCGATCACCAAGGTCACCTGGACCAGCCCCCAGCCCTTTGCCGTCGGCACGACCCGGACAGTCGAGGTCGGGCCGCAGGTCATCGAAGAGACCTTCTTCGCCTGGGACGAGGGCAAGCGCATGGCCTTTCGCTTCGAGCGTTCGTCGCTGCCGCTTTCGGCGGCCGTCGAGGATTACCGCGTCAATCCGACCGCCGGCGGCTGTGAGCTGGTCTGGCTCGGCCGGGCCAGCGCGCCCTTCCCGCTGGGCTGGCTCATCTCGCGCCAGCTGGCCGGGGGGCTGCGGGCGGGAATGCCGAAGCTCCAGGCCCTGATCGCCTCGGATCCCAAGCGGTTCGGTCTGTAGCGCTGTCCGCGGTTGAATGCCTTGCGCGCTCGGGGCATTGAAGACGCCGAACAACTGTTTGAGGGAGATGCGCCATGACCAAGGAAGTCGATTACAAGGACCTTGCCAGCCTCGTGGGCCAGGAAATCGGGGTCTCGGACTGGCTGGAAGTCAGCCAGGAGCGGGTCAACCAGTTCGCTGAAGCGACCGGCGACCACCAGTGGATCCACGTCGACGTCGAGCGGGCCAACCGCGAAATGGGCGGCCCGATCGCCCACGGCTACCTGACGCTGTCCCTGATTCCGTTCCTCGGCGCCAAGCTGCTCAAGGTCAACGGCGTGACCCGGGGCATCAACTACGGCAGCGACAAGGTCCGCTTCACCAACATGGTTCGCGTCGGCAAGAAGGTGCGCATGCGCCAGAAGCTGCTGAGCGTCGAGGCCAAGTCCGGCGGCCTGCAGATGAAGAACGAATGCACCATCGAGATCGAGGGTGAAGAGCGCCCGGCCTGCGTGGCCGAGACGATCTCGGTGATCTACGGCGCCTAGATTGCGACCCGTCCCGGCCGCACGCGCGGTCGGGGCGGGACAGTCGCCGTCAGGCCGCCCGCTCCGCCGCCAGCAGCGGCGGGGGGCGAAGACAGAAGCTGTAGTCGCCGTCGAACGGCGTCGCGAACCAGGCCTCGCGCATCGCTTCCGGTGCATCCTCGTTCCAGCGCAGGTGACAGTGATCATGGCCGTAGGCGCGGCGGGCCGTTGGGAAGGCGCCCAGCAGGGCGTCCAGGCGCGGACTGACGAACGGCAGCCGAACCCGCGCGGCGCCCAGGTCGCGGGCTGACCCCAGAAGCGTCCGCACCAGGGCCGGTATGGCCACGGCCTCCATCTCGGCCGTCGCAATCAGGTCGATGATCTCCAGGGCCGGCCGCTCGACCTCCGAGCCTTTCGAGAAGAACGCCAGCAGGTAGCCGGCCAGCACGCCGTCCTGCTCGTAGCCGAGCATGACGGGGAGGCGTGTCAGGTCCGGGTCCGAGCACCGCCAGCGCAGGGTCTCGGCGTCGCGCCAGGCCAGCAGCCGGCCGTCCTGTCGGAGCCGAGCCCAGAGCACGTCGAACCGGTCGTCGATCTCCCCGACCGGGAGCGGGGTCACGCCGGGCTCGCAACGCGTGATCGCGCCGGTCCAGACGCGCGCATCAGTGAAGTGCTCAACGGCGGCGCGACCGCCGGAAAGCCCGTGGAACCAGCGCACCGCCCGTTCACTCGCCACCGCCGACCAGTCCGCCTTCCAGGCGTACTTCACGTGGCTCAGGCTCTCAGGCCAGGGCTTCATGTCGAAGTGCTTGTAGATCGGGGCGGAGCGGTCGTTGGCGTTGAACGTGTACCGGACGAACGCGGAATCCTGAGCGGCAAACCGTCGGAGCAGGTCGCGGCTGGCGCCCCGCGCACGGGGGTCGACCAGCAGGGTATGCAGGCTCGCGCCGACGAGCGTCTCGCCCTGGTAGTCGAACCGTTGTCGGAAGTTTCCGAGGAAGGCCAGGACCCCGTCGGACGCCGTCTCGTAAACCCAGCCGGCCGGGGCGGCGTCGCTGTAGCCCGCGCCCGGCGAGCCCGCCGAAAGCCAGCGCCAGCCCTCGCTGGAGCGCGGATACCACCACGCCCAGTCGCAGAGGCGCTGCACGGCGTCGCTGTCGCCAAGCTCAAAGGGTCTCACGCCGGGTTTCATTTCGGGTCACTCCACGACTGGAAAGTCGGGGAATGCAACGTCGAGGCCATCAAACCCTTGTGGCACAAGGGCGGATAACCCGAAATGGGGAGAGCGACCGCACCAGGTGCGGCCGCTCCGTCCATCAGCTCTTGAAGGAGCGCGGCTCGTCCAGACGCCGCTCGAAGTCGTGGATCTCCGCTTCGGCCTTGTCCCTGGCGTAGCCGTAGCGTTCCTGGATCTTCCCGGCGAGCTGGTCCCGCTTGCCCGCGATCACGGTCAGGTCGTCGTCAGTGAGCTTGCCCCATTGCTCCTTCACCTTGCCCGAAAACTGCTTCCATTCGCCTTCGACACGATTCCACATGATGGGTCTCCCTTCGTTGCTGAGCGTGAAGAGAGAACCCCCAGGGGCCGCTCAGGGTTCCGCATGAACGCCGACGGAGGCCGCCGTGGACCCGGCCAGCGGCGGTTCGGCCGGCGGGGCCGGCGGCGGGGCGATCCCGTCTATCAGCGCCACGGTTTCGCGCACGAAGCGGGCGTGGGTAACGATCCCGATCTCCAGCCGCTCGCCGGAGAGCTCGACCTGCTGGGTCAGGATGCCGGCGACGAACTGGACTTCCTGGGTCTCGGCGGCGCCGGGCCGGCGCCGGGCGCCCTCGGCCATGAAGACCGGGCCGCCGGAGTTGCCGGGAAAGACCCTGAAGTCGAGCAGGAAGGTGGGAAAGGCGCTTGACGGGGCCAGGGGATAGGACGCGACCCGCCCCGAACGAAGGATCGGAAAGCCTGCCTGGTTCGCCGACAGGCCACGGGGGAAGCCGAGCGCCATCATCTCGTCGCCCGGCCCCAGGCCGTAGCGGGTAAAGGTCTCATCCTCGGCCAGCCAGGACAGCGGAATGGCGGCGCGGGCGAACTCGTCCGGCGCCTTGATCACGATGGCGGCGATGTCGCGGGTCGGATGACGCGTCCACTTCGGGTCCCGGTCGTCGTCCCGGATCGACAGCGGCTGGGGGTCATAGCGCCAGGCGCCGTCGCTGCCCTGGACCCGGTAGCCGATCCTGGCCTCGAGGGCGGGCATGCGATCCAGGACATGGGCGGCGGTGACAAGCACGGTCCGCGAGCGGCCATCCGGAGTCGGGGCCTCGATCAGGAAACCGGTGCCCACCGTGCGCTTGCCGTTCCCGAGCGGCTGCTCCAGTTGCACCGTCGCCTTGATCAGATCGACGGAGAGATCCCAGGCCATCGACGCTCCCAGATGCAAGCGGTACTTCTGGACCCTCGACGGCCCGTCCCGATGATGCGGCCTCATTTGACCGCAACGCGGCGGACGCACAAGCTGATCGTCTGCCGCACAGGAGAGTTGATTCATGAACCGGCGCCAGATGATGGCCGCGACCGCCGCGACCGCCCTTTCATCCAGCCTCGTCGCCCCAGGGAGCGCCATGTCCGCCACGCCCAAGCCTGTTCCTCCTGTCGCCCGCAAGATCCCCAAGCGCATCGAGCAGCTGGGCCGGGTGCGTGTCGACGACTACGCCTGGATGAAGGATGACAACTGGCAGAAGGTCCTGCGCGATCCGACCCTGATCAAGGCGGACGTGAAGGAACACCTCACGGCGGAGAACGCCTACACCAAGGCGATGCTGGCGCCGACCGAGACCCTTCAGACGGCCATGTTCGAGGAGATGAAGGGGCGCATCAAGGAGGACGACGCCTCTGTCCCCGACACCGACGGCGCCTGGGAATACTACAGCCGCTACGAGAAGGGCGCGCAGCACCCGATCCACGCGCGTCGGCCGGTCGGCAAGACCGAGGGCGAGGTGATCCTGCTGGACGAGGAAGCCGAGGCGAAGGGCAAGGCCTTCTATCAGGTCGGAGCCGCCAGCCACACGGCCGACCACCGCTACTACGGCTGGGCCGTTGACGAGCAGGGATCGGAAGTCCTGCGCATCTTCGTCCGCGAGATCGCCTCCGGCAAACCGGTCGGAGAACCGGTCGAGAACGTCAACGACTTCGTCTTCTCCCCCGACAGCAAATGGATCTTCTGGACCCTGCGGGACGAGAACGGCCGACCGGCGAAGATCTACCGTCGCCCGATCGGCGGGGCCGCGAAGGACGACGTGCTGGTCTATGACGAGCCGGACGAGGGCTTCTTCATCGGCGCCGGGGTTTCGCAGTCCCGCAAGTGGATCGTCATCGGCTGCGGCAACCAGGACAGCAGCGAGGCCTGGCTGATCCCGGCCGCCGATCCGACCGCCGCGCCGGTGCTCGTCGAGAAGCGCCAGGAGGGCGTTCGCTACGACGTCGAGCACTGGAACGACCGGTTCGTGATCCGGACCAACGCCGACGGCGCGGTGGACTTCAAGCTGGTCACCGCCCCGGAGGACAAGCCCGGCAAGGCGAACTGGAAGGACTGGATCGCCCACAAGAGCGGCAACCTGATCCTCGGCACGACGGCCTTCAGGGACTGGTTCGTGCGGCTGGAGAAGGTCGACGCCGTCAATCGCCTCGTCATCACCCGGGCCGGCGGCGACGAACACGTGATCGGCTTCGACGAAGAGGTCTACGCCCTCGGCCTCGACGGCGGCTACGAGTACGACACCTCGTCCCTGCGCTTCACCTACACCTCAATGACCACGCCCCGGCAGTGGTTCGACTACGACATGGCCACCCGCAAGCGGACCCTGCGCAAGACCCAGGAAATCCCGTCCGGCCACGATCCGGCGAAATACGAGACCCGCCGCCTGAACGCGAAGGCGTCGGATGGCGCGGAGGTGCCGATCTTCGTGCTGATGAAGAAGGGCACGAAGCTCGACGGCTCGGCCCCGCTGCTCCTCTACGGCTACGGCAGCTACGGCATCTCGCAGGAGCCCAACTTCTCGATCCGCAATCTCAGCCTCGTCGACCGCGGCTGGATCTGGGCCACGGCCTGCCCGCGCGGCGGGGCGGAAAAGGGCTGGGGCTGGTTCCTGGACGGCAAGAAGTTCAAGAAGAAGAACACCTTCACCGACTTCATCGCCTGCGCCGAGCACCTGCACGCCGCCGGCTACGGCAAGCCGGACCGGACGGTCGCCTACGGCGGCTCGGCCGGCGGTCTGCTGATGGGAGCGATCACCAACATGCGGCCCGAGTTGTGGGCCGGGATCATCGCGGCGGTGCCGTTCGTCGACGTCATCAACACCATGAGCGACACCACCCTGCCGCTGACCCCGCCGGAATGGCCAGAGTGGGGCAACCCGATCGAGGATCCGGAAGCCTACGACTACATGATGAGCTACAGCCCCTATGACCAGGTGGCGAAATTGCCCTACCCGGCGGTGCTGGCCACCGGCGGCCTGTCCGATCCTCGCGTCACCTACTGGGAGCCGCAGAAGTGGGCCGCCAGGCTGCGGGATCACACGACCAGCGGCGACCCGATCCTGCTGAAGATCAACATGGAGGCCGGCCACGGCGGCTCTTCCGGCCGGTTCGACTTCCTCAAGGAGATCGCGCTGGACTACGCCTTCGCCGTCTGGGCCGTGGAGCGGGGATGGGAGAAGGCGTGATCCCCGCCGCCGAGCGGAGCG
>JBIKTU010000118.1:0-6106 GCA_044347965.1 Caulobacter sp. | reverse complement strand
GCGGCAAGCGGCGATGCGTCGCGGCTTTCTGGTCCCGAACGCGGCGCGGAGGCAGTTTGGCGCGATGACCCTCTACAGCTCTCTTCACTGGCGCTCGGCTGACGGCCTGACCCTTCATGCCCGCGACTACCCCGGCGCGGCTGATCGCGCGCCAGTGATCTGCATCCACGGCCTGACCCGCAACGCCCGCGATTTCGAGGACCTTGCGCCCTCGATCGTGGACGCCACCGGGCGGCGGGTGATCGCCGTCGATATCCGCGGTCGGGGCGGCTCCGACCGCGCGCCCGATCCGATGTCCTACAATCCGGCCATGTACGCGGCCGACATCCTGGCCCTGCTCGACGATCAGGCGATCGCCCGCGCCGCGTTCGTCGGCACAAGCATGGGCGGGCTGATCATGATTACCCTGGCGCTGATGCGGCCGGACGCCATCGCCGCGGCGGTCCTCAACGATGTCGGCCCGGAGATCGCGCCGGAAGGTCTCGCCCGGATCGCCGGCTACATCGGCGTCAGCGCCGAGGTCGCCGACTGGGCCGGCGCGGCGGCCTGGGTCAAGGCCGGCAACGGCGTGGTATTTCCGGACTATGGCCAGGCCGACTGGGACCGCATGGCCCGCCGCACGTTTCGCGAGGCGGGCGGCCAGCCGGTGCTGGACTATGACCCGGACATCGCCGTCCCGATCCGCGCCGCCGACCCGTCGGCGCCGGCGCCGGACCTGTGGCCGGTGTTCGGCGCGCTGGTCTCCGGCCGACCGGCGCTGCTGATCAGGGGTGAGACCTCCGACATCCTGAGCCCCGACATCGCCGTGCGTATGCGCGCCGCCGCGCCGCACATGGCCTATGCCGAGGTTCCACGCGTCGGCCACGCCCCGATGCTGGACGAAAGCGAGTCGTTCGACGCCATCGCCACGCTCCTGCACGCGATCGAGTGATCGTTCATTTGCGCGTCAGCCGCAGATCGATAAGGTCAGCGGCCAGCCGCCCTCGTTCCAGAGCATCGCCGTGACCCAGACCGATCCCGTTCTCGCCGTCGAAGACCTGAAGGTGACTTTCCAGACGCACGACGGGGCGGTCGAGGCGGTGCGCGGCGTGTCCCTGACGGTGAAGGCCGGCGAATGTCTTGGCGTTGTCGGCGAAAGCGGCAGCGGCAAGAGCCAGACCTTTATGACCATCATGGGTCTGCTGGCCGGCAACGGGACAGCCAGCGGCTCCGCCCGTTTCGACGGCCAGGAGTTGATCGGCCTCAAGCCCGCCGAGCTCAATCGACTGCGCGGCTCGAAGATGACGATGATCTTCCAGGACCCGCTCACCGCCCTGACGCCGCACGTCAAGATCGGCGAGCAGATCGCCGAGCCGCTGCGCCTGCACCTGGGTCTGTCGCGCAAGGCGGCCCGGGACCGCGCCCTGGACTGGCTCAAGCGGGTGCGGATTCCCGAGGCCGAGCGGCGGATGAACCAGTATCCGCACGAGCTGAGCGGCGGCATGCGCCAGCGGGTGATGATCGCCGGGGCCATGGCCTGCGGTCCTCGCCTGCTCATCGCGGACGAGCCGACCACGGCCCTGGATGTCACCGTGCAGGCCGAGATCCTGGATCTGATGGCCGAACTGCTCCGCGAGACCGGCGCGGCCATGGTGCTGATCACCCACGACATGGGCGTCATCGCCCGCCTGGCCGACCGCGTCTGCGTGATGAAGGACGGCGCCTACGTCGAGGCCGGACCGGTGGAGCAGGTCTTCGCCGAGCCGAAAACCGACTACACGCGCGCCCTGCTCGAGGCGATCCCGCGGCTGGATCGCGACGACCGCGGCGGCCGTCCGACCATCGACCCTGCCCCGGCCGGGGCCCCGGTGGTGGTCGAGGGCCAGGACGTGAAGGTGTGGTTCGACATCAACACGGGCGTGTTGGGTCGCAAGGTTCCGCTGCGCGCCGTGGACGGCGTCAACTTCACTGTCCGCCAGGGCGAGACCCTGGGCGTGGTCGGAGAAAGCGGCAGCGGCAAGTCCACACTGGCCCGGGCGGTGCTCAACCTGCTGCCGCCGGGCGGCGGCGAGCTGGGCGGCACGGTGACGGTGCTGGGCCGCGACATCACCCACGCCGATCGCGAAACCCTGCGCGTCGCGCGCAAGGATCTGCAGATCGTCTTCCAGGATCCGCTGGCCAGCCTCGATCCGCGCATGACGGTGGGCGATTCCATCGCCGAGCCGCTGCAGGTGTTCAGCCCCGGCCTGAAGCGCCGCGAGCGCGAGGCAGCGGCGGCGGAGATGATGGAGCGCTGCGGCCTGTCGCCGACCCTGATCAACCGCTATCCGCACGAGCTGAGCGGCGGCCAGAACCAGCGCGTGGGCATCGCCCGGGCGATGATCCTGCAGCCAAAGCTGGTGATCTGCGACGAGGCGGTCAGCGCCCTGGATGTGACCATCCGGGCCCAGATCATCGACCTGCTGATCCATCTTCAGAAGGAGCTGGGCATGGCGATGATGTTCATCAGCCACGACCTGGCCGTGGTCCGCGAGATCAGCCACCGCGTGCTGGTGCTCTACATGGGCCGGGTCATGGAGCTGGCCAGCCGCGAGCAGCTCTACGAGAACCCGACGCATCCCTATACCCGGGCCCTGCTGTCGGCGGCGCCCATCCCCGATCCGACGATCGAGCGCAACCGCGTCCGGGTCAAGCTGACGGGCGAGCCGCCCTCGCCGCTGGACCCGCGCGCCGGGTTGCGGTTCCTGCCGTCCCGGCTATCGGAGGACAAGGCCGCTCCGGTCTATACTCCCAAGCTCATGGAAGTCGCGCCAGGCCACCTCGTCAGCGAGTTCGACCCGATCTGACCGGCCGATGACATTCCGCCGCAACAGCTTCACCGGCCGGTTTGGACGCCGAAGCGCGCCCGGCCCTGACTGGGGAGTTGGACCGGGCGGACCATGATGGCTCCATCTGACCTGACGTCTTCGAACCAGCCGCGACATCGGGGGCCACGCCCGGATGTTTCGATATTCCTGCACGACCTGAGATGTGGCGGCGCCGAGCGGGTCTGTCAGACGCTCGCCCTGGAGATGGACCGCGCCGGCCTATGCGTCGAGTTCGTCTTGCGACGCGCGATCGGCGAACTCCTGACCGAGTTGCCAGAGACCATCCAGGTTCATGACCTCGACGCGAGCCGGGTGCGCAACGCGCTGTTCCCGCTCGTGCGTTACCTCAGGCGGCGGCAGCCAAGGGCTGTGCTCGCGGCCCTGTGGCCCCTGACCTCGCTCGCGCTTCTGGCGCGCCGGATGGCCGGATCGCAGTGTCGCGTCGTCACATCGGATCATTGCATCCTCAGCCAGACGAAGCCCGGACGATCACTGATCATGCGTCCGCCGATGGCGGCGGCGATGCGTCTCTTCTACCCGGCGGCGGATGCCGTGGTCGCCGTTTCCCAGGGGGTGG
This sequence comes from Caulobacter sp., assembly GCA_044347965.1. Lineage (GTDB taxonomy): Bacteria > Pseudomonadota > Alphaproteobacteria > Caulobacterales > Caulobacteraceae > Caulobacter. The sequence goes on along the minus strand of JBIKTU010000118.1, from coordinate 2,683 downwards.
CGGATGATGTGGCGCGGCTCGCAGCCCTGGAGCGAGACAGGGTCCGGGTGATCTTCAACCCGATAACGCCGCTCCCGACGCCCCGTCCGTGTGACGAGACGATACTGTCCCGATGGGCCGCGGGCGGCGGCCCACGCCTCATCGCGGTGGCCAACCTGAAGGCGGTCAAGGATCAGGGGACATTGTTGCGGGCCCTGGCGGTGGTTCGCCAAACCCTTGATGCCCACCTCCTTGTCCTGGGCGAAGGCCCGGAGCGGTCGCGGCTGGAAGACCTGGCGCGGGACCTCGGCGTCGCCGGCGCTGTCACATTCGGCGGTCATCAGCCGACGCCGCACGGCTACATCTCCCAGGCCGATGTCTTCGTCATGAGTTCCAGGGCCGAGGGCTTCGGAAACGTGATTGTCGAGGCGTTGGCCTGTGGCGTGCCGGTGGTGAGCACGGACTGCCCGACAGGGCCCGGCGAGATCCTGGCGCATGGCCGCTTCGGCCGCCTTACGCCGGTCGGTGAGCCGGAAGCGCTCGCCGGGGCGATTCTCGAGGCGCTCGACTCGCCGCCGGACCCGGCCGGTCTGCGCTGGCGCGCGGAGACCTTCTCCATCGAGCAAGCGGTGTCGGCTTATCGCGAGGCGCTCGACGTCTGAATGCTCGGAGCCCGTCGCGATCGGGACCGGACGGGGCGGACGGACCGGAGAACTGTCCCGCCGTTTCCAACCGCGCCCAAACGCTCTAGGAAACGCGCCATGACCTACGCCGTATCGATCCGCCCGCAACCGGTCGTCCCCGTCGAGGGATCGGACCGACCGTTTCCCGTGCGCCGCATTCTGTGTGTCGGCCGCAACTACGCCGCCCACCGGCGCGAGATGGGCGGCGACGACCGCGACCCGCCGTTTTTCTTCTCCAAGCCGGCCGACGCCGTCGTGCCGCCCGGCGCCGACGCGCCCTACCCGACCGCGACCAGCGACCTGCACCACGAGATCGAACTGGTGGTCGCCCTTGGCGAGGGCGGATCGATCTTCGGTTTCGCCGTCGGCGTCGACCTGACCCGCCGCGACCTGCAGGCGGCGTCCAAGGCCAAAGGCCAGCCCTGGGACGCGGCCAAGGGCTTCGACGCCAGCGCCCCGATCAGCGCCATCCGGCCCTTCGACGGGACCATCCCGCAGGGTCGCATCGCCCTGTCGGTCAACGGCGCGGTTCGCCAGCAGGCGGAGGTCGCCGATATGATCTGGTCGGTCGAGGAGATCATCGTCGAGGCCGGCAAGCTCTGGGCCCTGGAGCCCGGCGACCTGATCTATACCGGCACGCCCGAGGGCGTCGCCGCCCTGCAACGCGGCGACGCGGTGACCGGCGAGGTCGAGGGCGTCGGAACGATCGCCTTCAAGGTCGTTTGATGGTCCTCAAGCTGCACAGCGCCTGGCGCGCTTCGGCGCCGTACCGCGTCCGCATCGGCCTCAACCTGAAGGGCGTCGCCTACAAGGTGGCCCCGGTCGACCTCGTCGCAGGCCAGCAGAAGAGCGAAGCCTACCACGCGGTCAACGCCCAGGATCTGGTGCCCTCGCTGATCCTGGAGGACGGCCGGGTCCTGACCCAGTCTCTGTCGATCCTCGAGTGGCTCGAGGAGTCCCAGCCCGGTCCGGCCCTGCTGCCGGCCGACGCCTTCGACCGGCAGGTGGTTCGGGCCATGGCCTGCATCGTCGCCTGCGATATCCACCCGGTGAACAACCTGCGCATTCTCAAGGCGCTCGCCGGGCTGGGCGCCGATGAGCCCGCGCGCAACAGCTGGGCCCGGCGCTGGATCAGCGAGGGGTTCGCGGCGCTGGAGCCGATGATCGCCCGCCATGGCGCCGGCTATGCGTTTGGCGACTCACCCACCCTGGCCGACGCCTGTCTCGTGCCGCAGGTCTACAACGCCGCCCGGTTCGCGGTGGACCTGACCCCCTTCCCGGCCATCGCCGCCGCCGCCGCCCGGGCCGGGGAGCACCCCGCGATCGCCGCCGCCCACCCCAACCTTCAGCCTGACGCGATATCCTAGAATGCCGATGCTCGACGACCTGAAGGCCAACAACCGCGCCTGGTCCGCGAAGAAGACCCAGATAGACCCGGACTTCTTCAAGCGGCTCGAGAACCAGCAGAGTCCGGAGTACCTGTGGATCGGCTGCGCCGACAGCCGTGTGCCGGCCAACGAGATCGTCGGCCTCGATCCCGGCGAGCTCTTCGTCCACCGCAATGTCGCCAATCTGGCGCCGCCGCAGGACGCGAACTACCTCAGCGTGCTGCAGTTCGCCGTCGACGTGATCAAGGTCAAGCATGTGATGGTCGTCGGCCACTACGGATGCGGCGGCGTGCGGGCTGCGGTCGACGGCAAGCGACGGGGTCTGGTCGACCACTGGCTGCACCCGATTCGCGAGATCTACAGCGCCAACCGCGATGTGCTGGACGCCCTGGACGAGCACGAGCGCTGGGACCGGCTGTGCGAACTCAATGTCATTCGCCAGGTCCAGAATGTCGCCGCTGACGTCTTCGTGCAGGACGCCTGGGCACGGGGCCAGAGTCTGTCCGTTCACGGATGGGTCTATCGGCTGTCGAACGGCCTGGTGAACGACCTCAACGTGACGGTCACCAACCCCACCGAGTACGAGGATCTGGCCGGATTCAGTTCCGGATCCTGACGCGCGACCGGGCGGAC
>JBIKTU010000117.1:0-6224 GCA_044347965.1 Caulobacter sp. | reverse complement strand
TGGCAGCTCTAAGAACGCCTCGCAATCTCAGGCTGCCGCCACACTGATCGGGGGCAGAACGGCTGAAAGCGCGAGACCGCCTCGCACTCGCGATCCAGCCATCCGGACTCGAGATCAGACAGGGAATTCCATGCGCGCGCTTCTCGCTTCCACGGCCATCCTCCTCTTGCTCCCGGCGGCGGCCTCGGCGGAGGAGCTGGGAACGCAGCTGGAGCCGATCATCGTCACCGGGAAGACCCAGGGCTATATCGCGGTCGATTCCGTCACCGCGACCAAGACCGACACCCCGCTTCTCGACGTGCCCCAGAGCATCAATGTCGTGACCCGCGCCCAGCTCGACGATCAGGCGCTGCACAGCCTCGGCGACGTTCTGCGCTATGTTCCGGGCGTTACCGTCGGACAGGGCGAAGGCAATCGCGACCAGGTCACCCTGAGGGGCCAGAACACCACCGCTGACTTCTTCCTCGACGGCGTGCGGGATGACGTCCAGTACTTCAGGGGCCTGTACAATCTCGAGCGGGTCGAGGTCCTCAAGGGGCCATACGCGTTGATCTTTGGCCGCGGCGGCGGCGGCGGCATCGTCAATCGCGTCCAGAAGTCTCCCAGCCCCGCCGCGCGGTTTCTCGACGCAAGGGCCGGCGCGAACAGCTTCGGGGCCTACGACCTGTCGTTCGATCTGAACGCACCCGTCGGCGACAATGCCGCCCTGAGGGTCAATGCCGCCTACGAGGACCTCGCCAATCACCGCGACGTCTATGAGGGCGAGCGGATCGCGGTGAACCCCTATTTCGCCATCGATCTGGACAGCGGCTGGAAGGCGGGTCTGTCGTACGAGTACGTCGATGACGATCGGGCCACGGATCGCGGCGTCCCGTCGCTGGCCGGCGCTCCAATCACCGGCTACCGCGACCGCTTCTTTGGTGTTCCGGACGTCAACCGGACCAGACTGGAAGCCCACATCGCAAAGCTCCGCGTCGATGGCGCCCTGACCGAGGACCTCGCGTTCTCGACGACGCTTCTCTTCGGCGACTATGACAAGGTCTATACCAACGTCTATCCCAACGGGGCCGCGACAGGACAGAACGGCACGGTGGCGCTTGCCGCCTATGCCGACGCCACCGCCCGGGAGAATGTCCTGGTTCAGAGCAACCTGGTCTGGAGCGTGACGACCGGCGACATCAGCCACAAGATCCTGTTTGGCCTGGAATACGGCGACCAGGACTCCGCCAATCAGCGCCGCAACGGGGTCCTGTCCAACGCGACGTTCAACCTGGCCAATCCGGTGTTCCCGACGGTCACCTTCCCGGCGCTGAGCCGAGACACCGTATCGACCGTCAAGACCTTCTCCTTCTATGTCCAGGACCAGATCAGCCTCGGCGAGCGTTTCGAAATCGTCGCCGGCCTGCGGTTCGATCGCTTCGACATCGACGGAACGGACCTCCAGCCCGACCCGGACCGCCCCTTCGCGCGCGCCGACGACAAGGTCTCGCCGCGCCTCGGGCTGATCTTCAAGCCCCGACCGAAAGTCTCGCTCTACGCCAGCTACAGCCAGTCCTTCCTGCCACGCTCCGGGGATCAGTTCCTGACCCTGTCGACCACCCAGGCCAACCTCGAGCCCGAAGAATTCACCAACTACGAGCTGGGCGCGAAGTGGAACGTCCGGCCCAACCTGAATGTGACCGCCGCCCTGTTCCAGCTGGACCGCGCCAATGCGACCACGCCGGACCCCGCCAACCCGCTGATCACCATCAACGTCGGGAAGACGAGGACGCAAGGCCTGGAACTGGCCGTGACGGGCACGATCCTTCGCAACTGGCAGGTCAGCGGCGCCTATGCCTATCAGGACGCCGCACTGGACGGGAACGACGCTGTCCGCCTGGCCCAGGTCCCGGAGCATCAGTTCAGCCTGTGGAACCGTTACGACGTGAGCGACCGACTGGGCTTCGGCCTGGGGATCACCCACCAATCCGATCAGTTCGCTGCGATCCGGACCCTGGCGACGACAACCCGGCTGCCGTCCTTCACCCGCGTGGACGCCGCCGTCTTCTACAGCGTCAGCGAAGCTGTTGAGGTCCAGGTGAACGTCGAGAACCTGTTCGACGAGACCTACTTCTCCGACGCCCACAACAACTTCAACATCTCCCCCGGCGCCCCTCTGAACGCGCGGTTCACCGTGCGCGCGAGGTTCTAGTCACGCGGTCTCGAGCCCGCATCGGCCGGGGGGCGTCACCCGTGGCGAGCGCCTGTCCCCGTCCTTCCGGATCCGGAGCCTGACTGGCCACGCCGCCGTGGTCGCCCCGCTCTTGAGCCCCGGTCTGAGAACCAGACGTTTACGTGTCGGGCTGCATGGTCGCTCCCATGGTAAAGGAACGGAAACCGCGCATGGCCGGCGCCAGGGCCGGGACACGGACCAGCCGGGCGCGCCGGGCTGAATCCGCCGCCGCGCGCTGGTTCTTCGACCACTCCCTGGACATGTTCGCGGTGGTCAACCGCGAGGGCGTCTTCACCGAGGTGAACGACGCCTGGGAGCGCAACACCGGCTGGACCCGCGAGGATCTGATCGGCAAGACGGTTTTCGCCTTCCTGCATGAGGACAGCTACGAGGAGGCGGTCGACACCCGCCGCCGCATGAAGCGCGACGGCCATACCGTCAACCATCTCAGGATCCGTCGGAAGAACGACAGCTGGATGTGGATCCAGGGGCGCTCGCGCCTCGATCCCGACGGCAACATGGTCGGCACGCTGCAGGACATCACCGAATCGGTTCTCCAGCGCGAGGAACTCGAAGCGGCCCGCCAGACCCGGTCGATGCTGTCCGAGGCGGCCGGGATCGGCACCTGGAGCTTCGAGCCGCGCACCCAGACGATCGAATGGTCCGCCGATATCCACGCCATGTCGGGCTGGAGTCCGGAGGAGATCGCCGATCCGGAAGACTTCTTCTCCCGCCTTGACCCGAACCAGCTCTCCGCCGTTCGGGACGCCTTCACCGCCGGGGTCCAGACCGGGCAGGGCGGGACGATCGAGCACCGGCTGCGCACCCGCGATGGTCGCTGGCTGTCGATGCGCGGTACGTTCCAGACGGAACGGCGTGGGCGCCTGTTCGCCTTGCGCGGCATCTCCCAGGACGTCACCGCCCTGGTCGCGGCCCGCGACGCCGCCCGTGAGGGCCAGGCCCGGGTCGAGGCGCTCATGGAGCAGACCCGGATGGATGCCTGGCGCCAGGAACTGGCGCTCAGCGCCGCCGAGGCCGGCGCCTTCGAGATCGACCATGTCCACCAGACCTTCTGGGCCAGTGAACAGTTCACCCGCCTGATCGGCCGGTCGATGGACTATGTTTCCATCGCCGTCCCGGTCTGGCCGTTCGTCCACCCCGAGGACCGCGACCTCGTTGAATCGGCGAACAAGCGATGGGCGGAGGGCGCAGAGACCGTCACCATGGAGTTCCGCATCGTCGGTCCCACCGGGCACGCGCGGTGGGTGCGGGTATTCTACCGGCTTCACCGGCCGACCCGCAAAGGCGTCGGCCTGGTGCTCGACATCGATGCGCGCAAGCGTCAGGAACTGGCGCTGGTCGAGGCCCAGCGCGCCGCCGAGGCCGCCGCCGAGGCCAAGGCCCGTTTCCTGGCCAACATGAGCCACGAGATCCGCACGCCGATGAACGGCGTGCTCGGCGTGCTGCATCTGCTGAAGAGCGAGAGCATAAGTCCGGAGGGCCAACGCCTGCTCGACGAGGCGCTCGGCTGCGGCGAGATGCTGTCGACGCTGCTGGATGACGTCATCGACTTCGAGCGCATCGAGGCCGGGCGGCTGGATCTGACGACGCGGCCGGTGGACGCCGGGGAACTTGCCGCCAGCGTGGCGCGCCTGCTCCAGCCGCAGGCCCGCGACAAGGGCCTGACCCTGACCATCGAAGGCCAGGCGGAGCTGGGCTGGGTGGCGGCCGATCCGGTTCGGCTGCGCCAGTGCCTGTTCAACCTGGTCGGTAACGCGGTGAAATTCACACTCAAGGGCGGCGTGCGGCTCGTCTGCGAACAGACCGCGCCAGGGCGGCTCGCCTTCATCGTGCACGACACCGGGGTCGGTATCCCCCTGGAGGCGCAGGACCAGCTTTTCGAACGCTTCCACCAGGCAGACGCCTCCACCACGCGCCGGTTCGGCGGCTCGGGCCTGGGCCTGTCTATCACCCGCAAGCTGGCGCGACTGATGGGTGGCGATGTCAGCTTCAGCTCCGTCCCCGGCAAGGGATCGGTGTTCCGCCTGGACATCGCCGCCGAGCCGGCGATCCCGGAGACGACCGACGTCGATGTCGACGGCCCCCTGCTGGATGGGCTGCGCGTTCTCGTGGTCGAGGACAACGCCACCAACCGGACCATCGCCGTCAAACTGCTCGACAGTCTCGGCGCCAAGGTTTCGACCGCCGCCGATGGGCTTGCCGGGGTTCAGGCCGCCACAATCGGCCACTTCGACCTGATCCTGATGGACATCCAGATGCCCGGCATCGACGGCATGGAGGCCTCGCGCCGCATCCGCGCCCTGGGCGGCCAGGCCGCGGCGACGCCGATCATCGCCCTGACCGCCAATGTGCTGGCCCATCAGAGACAGCTCTATCTCGCCGGAGGCATGGACGGCGTGGTCGGAAAGCCCATCTCGCCCGCGGCGCTGATCTCGGAGATCGCCCGTCTGGCGCAGGCTTCGGAACCGCCTTCGCATACCCGCGTCGCCTGACCATCACTCAACAGCAGCCGGCGCAAGGTGCGCATCCGCAAAAATCAGGATGCGCGCGAGTGTTTTCATGGCCTAAGAAAGGCATGCCGCAGCGCCGGAAGGTCGTTGCAGGTTCAGAGTCGCCTATACGCCTTGCCTGAACTCCTGTTGGGACGCCGCCTATGGATCGCCGCAGCCTTTTGACCGCCGTCGCCGTGGGTACGATCGCCGGCGCCGGCGCCGGCGTGGCGGCGGCGCGCCTGGCGGGCGCGCCCATGGGGCCGGGTGTCACCGCCAGGCAGGGTCTGGCGAGCGCGGCGGCGGGCGCGGTGCGCCTGAATATGGTGACCAGCTGGCCCAAGGGCATGCCGGGGCTGGGCGCGTCGGCGGAGCGGATCGCCGCGAGCGCGCTGGCGCTGTCTGGCGGGACCCTGGACATCAAGGTCTACTCCGCGGGGGAGCTGGTGGGGCCGTTCGAAGTGTTCGACGCGGTCGCGACAGGTTCCGCCGACCTCTACCACTCGGCCGATTACTACTGGCAGGGCAAGAACCCGGCCTATCCGTTCTTCACGGCCGTGCCGTTCGGCATGAACGCCATGGAGCAGCTGGGCTGGCTTGACCACGGCGGCGGGCAGGCCCTGTGGGAGGAGTTGGGCGCCGGCTTCGGCATCGTACCCATCGCGGCGGCCAACACCTGCCACCAGGCCGGCGGCTGGTTCAAGCGCGAGATCAACAGCCTGAGCGACTTCCGGGGCCTGAAGATGCGTATTCCCGGCATCGGCGGCGAGATGGTCCGCAGACTCGGGGGGGCGGCGGTGGCCCTGCCGGGCGGCGAGATCTATCCCGCGCTGCAGTCGGGGGTGATCGACGCGGCGGAGTTCGTCGGCCCCTGGAATGATCTCGGTCTGGGCTTCTACCGCGAGGCTCCCTTCTACTATGCGCCGGGCCTTCAGGAGCCGGGCGCGATCCTGGCGGTCGGGGTCAACAAGGGCAGGTTTGATCGCCTGAGCCGGGAACACCAGGCGATCCTGCGCGCCGCATGCCGGGAAAGCTACATGACCTCCATCGGCGAGTTCACCTACCAGAACAGCGTCGCGCTCGAGCAGCTCCGCACCGAACACAACGTGACGCTGCGCGCCTTTCCCGCCGAAGTGACCGCCGAAGCGGCCAAGGTGGCCAAGGTGATGTGGGCCGAAGCAGGCGCGGCCGATCCGCTGGCCGGTCGCATCTACGAGAACTGGCTCAAGGCCTATCGCACCATGCGTCCCTGGGTCGACGGGGCAGAGGCGGGCTACATGTCCATGCGCGCCACGACCCTGGATCTCAAGCCATGACGGTGTCGGAGATCGCAGGGCCTCTGGGAGCCGTCAGCCTGGTGATCCTCGGCGGGCTGGCTCCGTTCGTTGCCGCCCCGCTGGCGACGGCGCTGTTTGGCGCGCCGGTGGCCGGGGTGATGCGGGCGCTGAGCGCGGTGGCCGAGGATGTCGCGGCGGCTCTCGGGCGATTTGCGCAGGTCTGCC
>JBIKTU010000116.1:0-6239 GCA_044347965.1 Caulobacter sp. | reverse complement strand
CCGCCGTGGATCTGGATGGCGTTCTGGCCGACGAACTTGCAGGCCTTGCCGATCTGCACCTTGGCGGCGGAGACGGCCTTGGCGCGCTCGGCGTCGTCGGTGACCTTGATGGTGGCCATGTAGGTCATGGAGACCGACTGCTCGACGTTCATGAACATGTCGACCATCCGGTGCTGCAGCACCTGGAAGTTGGCGATGGCGGTGCCGAACTGCTTGCGCTGCTTGGCGTACTCCAGGGTGCCGGTGTGCAGCTGGCGCATGGCGCCGACGGCCTCGGCGCACAGGGCGGCGGTGGCTTCGTCGATGACCTTGTTGACCAGCGGCAGGGCGGCGCCCTCCGCGCCGATCAGGGCGTCGGCGCCGACCGAGACGTTCTCGAAATAGACTTCCGAGGCGCGCTGGCCGTCGACCGTCGGGTAGTCACGGGTGGTGACGCCCTTGGCGTTCTTCTCGACGATGAACACCGAGACGCCGCTCTCCTCACGCTGGCTGCCGCCGGTGCGGGCCGTGACGATCAGGTGGGTGGCCCAGGCGGCGCCGACGACCACGGCCTTGTGGCCGTTGATCACGTAGCCCGCGCCGTCCTTCTTCGCCGTCGTCTTCAGGTCCTGCCAGGTGTAGCGGGCCTGCGGTTCGGCGTAGGCGAAGGCGAAGATGGTCTCGCCGCCGATGATGCCGCCGATCAGGTCGGCCGCATTGGCGTGGCCGGAGTGCTTCAGGAAGCCGCCGCCGATCACCACGGTGCCGAGGTAGGGCTCGACGACCAGCGCCTTGCCGAACTCTTCCATGACGATCATGTTTTCGATGGCGTCGCCGCCAAGGCCGCCCAGGTCTTCCGAGAACGGCGCGCCCAGGATGCCCAGCTCGTTGGCGAAGGCCGACCAGACGGCCGGATCACGGCCGGCTTCCGACGAGATCGCCTTGCGACGCTTGTCGAAGTCGTAGTTGTCCTGGAGGTAGCTGGCGACCGTGTCGCGCAGCATCGACTGTTCTTCGGTGAAGTTGAAATCCATCCTGGCGGTCCTCGTTTATTACCCCCCTCCCCCTTGCGGGGAGGGGTTGGGGGTGGGGGTGTCGGCGGCCAGCGCAGAGAGTATCCGCTCAAGGACCGAACCGGTGTTGAAAAGTGCCTGCTCGTTTGGAAACCTGAGGACGGTGTACCCCCGGCCGTTCAGCCAGGCATCCCGCACAACGTCCTTGGCCCGAACTTCCTCCTGGGCATGCACCGCGCCGTCCACCTCGACCACCAGCCTGCTTCGGTGGCAGACGAAATCGACGACATAGGGTCCGATAGGGGCCTGGCGCCGGAAATGCGCGGTCTCGATCCCGCGCAAAACCTTCCAGAGGTGCTGTTCGGCCCGGGTTGGCTCTCGACGCTGACGTTTCGCGGCGCGATCGGCGCGGTCGGTCTTGATCAAGGCTCCCGGCGTGCGTTCAGACACCCCCACCCCCTGCCCCCTCCCCGCAAGGGGGAGGGGAAATCCGTGTCTAGAGCCCCAGAACCATCTTGGCGATGATGTTGCGCTGGATCTCGTTGGACCCGCCGTAGATCGAGGTCTTGCGGGTGTTGAAGTAGGCGCCGGCCCGGCCGACGGCGTATTCCGGACCGATCCGGGCGTTGTCGCCGGCGTCGCGCAGGTAGGGCGAGCTGTAGTGGCCGGAGGCTTCCAGCGCCAGCTCGGTCAGGCGCTGCTGGATCTCGGTGCCCTTGATCTTCAGCAGGCTGGACTCCGGTCCCGGACCCTTGCCGGCGCTTTCGGCGGCCAGGGTGCGCAGCTCGGTGAATTCCAGCGCGGTCAGGTCGATCTCCAGCTCGGCGACCTTGCGCTTGAAGGACGCGTCCTGGATCAGCGGCGTGCCGTCATCGTTCAGTTCGGCGGCGGCCATCTCGCGGATCTTCTCGACGCCGCGCTTGGAGCGGGCGACGCCGGCGATGCCGCTGCGCTCGTGGGCGAGCAGGAACTTGGCGCAGGTCCAGCCCTTGTTCTCCTCGAAGACGCGGTTCTCGACCGGCACCTTGACGTTCTCGAGCCAGACCTCGTTGACCTCGTGGCCGCCTTCCAGGGTGGTGATGCGGCGCACCTCGATGCCCGGGCTCTTCATGTCGATGAGCAGGAAGGAGATGCCCTCCTGGATCTTGGCGGTCGGGTCGGTGCGGACCAGGAAGAAGCCCCAGTCGGCGAACTGGGCCAGGGTGGTCCAGGTCTTCTGGCCGTTGACCAGGTAGTATTCCTTGCCGTCATCGCCGGTGATGCGCTCGGCCTTGGTCTTGAGGCTGGCCAGGTCGGAGCCGGCGCCCGGCTCGCTGTAGCCCTGGCACCACCATTCCTCGCCGTTGTAGATCTTCGGCAGGAAGCGTTCCTTCTGCTCCTTGGTGCCGAAGGTGAAGATCACCGGGGCGACCATCACGACGCCGAACGGCAGCACCGGCAGCGCGTCGGCGCGGGCCAGTTCTTCCGACCAGATGTACTTCTGGGTCGAGGTCCAGTTGGTGCCGCCCAGGGCTTCCGGCCACGACGGCGCGACCCAGCCCTTCTTCGCCAGGACCTTGTGCCAGGCCAGGTAGTCTTCCTTGGTGAGGTCGTCGCCCTCGTCCTGCTTGCCCCGCAGCTGCTCGGGGTAGTTCTGCTCGATGAAGGCGCGGACCTCCGCGCGGAACGCGGTGTCTTCGGCGGAGAATTCGAGGTTCATGTGGGGGCTCCCGGCGCGGCCTCTCAAAGGGGCCGTTCAAAGTCGGCGCACCATAGCGACCGAACAGTTGTTTGGAAAGATGACGCGAGCGTCAACGTAAACCTGACGCGCCGTTCGCCAAGGGGAAGCCGCCAAAAAAATACGCCCCGAACGGGAACCGGGGGCAGAACGGGGACAGGTTAAGGTGTCCCTCGGGACATCTTAACCTGTCCCCAAGCCTCAGCCCCTTGAAGAACCCTGCAATACCCTTATAACTTGTGTTCATGCCGCGCACAGCTCGTATCGTCGTTCCGGGCGCTCCCCATCATGTGACCCAGCGCGGAAACCGTCGGGAGCCGATATTCTTCCAGCCCGGCGATCAGGCCGTCTATCTGCGCATCCTGTCGGAACAGGCTCGTCGCCGCGACGTCGGGATCTGGGCCTACTGCCTGATGCCCAATCATGTGCATTTGATCCTCACCCCCCGTGACGAAAACGGCCTGGCGTCGGCTGTCGGCGAGGCGCACAGGCGCTACACAAGCTTAATCAATGGACGAGCGGGATGGACCGGACACCTGTTCCAGTCCCGCTACGCCTCTGTCGCCATGGATGACGCCCATTTCATCACGGCGGCGCGCTATGTCGCGCTCAATCCGGTGAGAGCCGGCCTTGTTGAACGCCCCGAGGCCTGGCCCTGGTCGAGCGTGCACGCGCACCTCGCCGGTACGGACGATGACGTGGTGACTGTCGGGCCGCTTCTGTCACGCGTTGGCCGGTTCGCCGATACGCTGGATGAGGGGCCGGATGAGCAGGCCTTTCTCGCGCTCCGAAACGCGGAGATTTCCGGTGCGCCGCTCGGCGACAAAGTCTTTTTCGACCGCATCGGCATGGGGGGACAGGTTAAGATGTCCCAAGGGACACCTTAACCTGTCCCCGCCCCCGCCCGACGCCAAGCGTCCCGGGCACACAAAAAAGGACGCCCCGTCCCGGAGGACGAGGCGTCAAGGCTACTGGGTGCTCGAACAGTAGTGGATCGGGTCGGTCAGGCGACCAGGGCGGCGCAGGGGCCGGCCAGTTCGGCGGCGATCTCGGCCTTGCCGCCTTCGCGGGCCGAGCGCGCGGCGCGGGCGGCGTCGGCCTTGGCGGTCATGGCCTTGTCGACCACGAAGTCGGCCCGGCCGCGCTTGTTGGCCTTGACCAGGGCGTTGAACTTCGCGGCGTCGGCTTCGGCGGCGAGACCGGCGCAGCGCGCGGCCTTGATGAACTGGGAATCGCTGAGGCGGCCTTCGGCGGCGAAGGCGGCGGTGGCGGTGAGGCCGGACACGGCGGTCGCGGCGATGACGGCGGCAGTGATGATACGCATGGGTGTCGCTCCAGCTCCCTGATTGGCGCCCCTGGAAGATGCTGGAGTCGTTCTGTATTCACAAATTAAATACCTGACAGACTCCAATAATTACACAGAGTTCATATCTGACAGTTCTGTAATGATGGGCCTCACAACATGACGAGAACATGACTTTCCGGTAACACTTGAAACGCGGCTTGCGGATCGCGATGCTGGGGCGATGACCAAGGACACCGCGACCGGCGAGACGACCCTTCGGATGGACGCGGCGGCGCTGAACGCCTTCCTGGCCCGCGCCTTCCCGGAGGCCGACCCGGCGGCGATGCCCCGGGTGACGGGCGCGACGCCCGGGCGGGTGGCGCTGGTCCAGGCCACGGCCAGCCGCAACCTGCGGCCCGGCGGCGTGATCTCCGGGCCGACCCTGATGACCATGGCCGACACCGCCGCCTATGCGCTGATCCTGGCCCATATCGGCGAGGTGGCCATGGCGGTGACCACCAGCCTGACCATCCACTTCCTGCGCCCGTGCGCGCCCGGCGACCTGCACGCCGAGGCGACCCTGCTGCGGCTGGGCCGTCGGATCGGGACCTGCGACGTGCTCATGTGGACGGAAGGCCCGGGCCGCGCCGCCGCCAAGGCCACGGTCGCCTACGCCATCCCCGACGGAGTCTCACCTTGACCCTCCCCGCTTCCCCGCTCCGGGCCATCGCCACGCCCTGCATCAAGGTCTGTATCGTCGACGCCGAGAGCAGCCTGTGCCTGGGCTGCTACCGCTCCTTGCAGGAAATCGCCGGCTGGGCGCGCCTGCCCGAGGACGAACGCGCGCGCGTCATGGCCGAACTTCCCGGCCGCCAGTCACGGATCCGGCCAGGGAAGCTGGGGCTGGAATAGCCCTCTCCCTCCCCTTCATGGGGAGGGTGGTCCGGCGACGCCGGACCGGGTGGGGATTCGCGACGCCAATCGCCTGGCGTCCTGATTGGCGCCCTGCTTGCCCCACCCTGCCCTGCTGCGCAGGGCTGTCCCTCCCCACGAGGGGGAGGGAGGCACTGACCCAAACCTTCCATCCGTTCACGCGTTGCAAACCCGCCGCCCCTACTGTGCTCGCTGAAGGGGCGCGATCCGCCCTCCGGCAAAGCCAGAAGGCGGAGTGACACGGATGATCAGGGTGCTGGCGATCGGCTGTATCGCGGCTTTGTCGGCCATCGGGGCCGCCCGCACCGTCGCCAGCCTCGACGACGGCGCCCAGGCCGCCATCCCGGTCATTCACGCCGAGACGGCGGTCAGCACCCCCGCCGCGCCCGCCACGACAGCGCAGATCAGCAAGGGCGCCGACGGGCACTACTGGGCCGAGGCCATGGTCGACGGCAAGGTGGTGCGCTTCCTGGTCGACACCGGCGCCACCGCCGTGGCCCTGACCGCCGACGACGCCCGGCGCCTGGGCTACAATCCGGCCGGGCTCGACTACCGCCATGACGTCATCACCGCCGAGGGCAAGGTGAAGGCCGCCGCCGTCCGTCTGCGCTCGATCTCCATCGCCGGGGCCCGGGTGGACAACGTCGACGCCCTGGTCCTCGAGCGCGGCCTGCACACCTCGCTGCTGGGCATGAGCTATCTGGGCAAGCTGCAGTCGTTCGAGGCGACGCGGACCTCGCTGATCCTGAAGCCCTAGGCCGCGTCCCGCCGGCGCTCGAACGCCTCGCGCACCGCCGCCAGGGCCGCGTCGACGACCTCGAGGCCCGCGCCGGGCTTGTTGCCTTCGACCGTCAGGATACGGCGCCAGATGCGGCCGCCGGGCATGGCGTGGAACAGGCCCAGCATGTGGCGGGTCATGGAGGCCAGTCGCCAGCCCTCGGTCAGCCGCGCCGCCAGATAGGGCTTGTAGGCCTCCACCGCTTCGAACGGACCGATGTCGGCGACGGCCTCGCCGAACAGGCGGCGATCCACCTGCCCCAGCAGGGCGGGCTCGTGATAGGCGGCGCGGCCCAGCATGACCCCGTCGACGCCGCCGGCGATCTGGGCCTGCGCCGCGTCCAGGTCCGGCACGCCGCCGTTGAGGATGATGGTCAGGCCCGGCCGTTCGCGCTTGAGCCGCTGGACCAGCGGATAGTCGAGCGGCGGGATGTCGCGGTTCTCCTTCGGCGACAGGCCCTGCAGCCAGGCCTTGCGGGCGTGGACGATGAAGGTCTCGACCCCGGCCTTCGCCGACAGGTCGACCAGTTCGAAG
>JBIKTU010000115.1:0-6268 GCA_044347965.1 Caulobacter sp. | reverse complement strand
CGACGACCCATGCATGGTGAACCGGACGGTGACCTGCGGCTGCCGGAGCGGTGCGCCGCCCCATCTGTTCGTGTTTATGGGTCGTCGCGACGAGCGCGACGGTGACGGAAAGTGGGAACGCCGTAGGGGCTGCCCCGTCGGCTAGTCGGAGCTGCCCCGCTCCAGCGCGAACACCCGACAGGCGCGGGCCAGCGGCCGCTCGCCGCGCCCTTCGTCGATGCGGGCGATCAGGCCTGACAGGCTGAGTCCGTCCGCCGCCGCCGCCTGGTCGAGCACGGCCCAGAACTCGGGCTCCAGAGCCAGCGACGTGGCGTGGCCGGCGAGGTTCACCGACCGCTTCTTCAGCCCGCCGGCCATCAGGGCTCGCGCTTCTTCGCGTCGAGCGCGCGGGCGGCCTTCTCCCG
Source organism: Caulobacter sp. (assembly GCA_044347965.1). Lineage (GTDB taxonomy): Bacteria > Pseudomonadota > Alphaproteobacteria > Caulobacterales > Caulobacteraceae > Caulobacter. The sequence continues at coordinate 5,864 of JBIKTU010000115.1, read as the reverse complement.
ACGGGCGTCGGCCAGGTCCTTCTCCGCCTTGGTACGGCCGAAGGCGACGCGGTTCTCCGCCGCTCTGGCCTTGTCGTCGGCCTTCGCCCGAGCCTTGCGGAAGCGGTTGAGGTTGACGGGGTCCGTCATGGCTTGCCGGCCATCACTTCGCCGCCGGCCGCACCACCAACGCCGTCTCCAGCTTCAGCGGCCTGCCCTTGACCAGCGCCACCGGCGCGCGGCCGGGCCAGACGCAGTTCTGCATCGACAGTTCCTTGCGCAGGATCCACTGGGTGATCGGCTTGCCGTCGACCTTGCAGGAAAGACCCACCGCCCACTGCGACAGCCCCGGCTGGCTGGGCCAGGCGAAGCCCATGGAACTCCCGGCCGTCACCGGTCCGACCTGCGGCACGACGCCCTTGCCCTGCGATCCGAACACCAGCCGGTCCGGCGCGATCAGCCGCATGGAGAAGCCGCCGTAGCCCTTGGCGTCGTCGCTGCCGCCCAGGGACAGGCCGTCAACGGTCGGGGTGATCACCGTCGCGAAATCGATGCGCCGCGCGCCCTTCTTCAGCGGCTGCACGCGGACGGTCGTCGTCTCGGTGGCGACATAGACCAGCTCGGGTCCCGAACTGACGATCCAGTCGACGTCCAGCACCAGCTTGCCGGCGCCCGTGCGGTCGGTGGCGAAGCGCGTCTTCTTCACCACGAAGGTCAGGCCCTTCATGAACCAGCCGTCGGCCACGATCCGGTCGCCCAGCCGAACCTGGTGCCAGCTCCAGAACAGGCCACGCTGGTGCGGGTGATCGGCGGGCCGGTCCTCGGTCAGAACCGTGCCGTCGGGGGCATAGAGCGGATGCACATAGTTCAGCCGGCCCGGTTCGGTCGCGGGGTCGGCCGGCCTTGTGCGGTAGAAGAGCACCGGCCTGTCGTCCTCGGTCACCGTCACCCCGTCCGGGCCGATCACGGCGTCCAGCAGCTGTGGCCGGGCCAGGGCCTGGGCCGGTCCAAACAGGCCGGCGGTCAGGATCAGCGCGGCGGCGAGGAAAGCTCTCATACGTCGTCCTTCTCCAGGGCCCGCAAGAAGGCGGGGCGCGCCTGCGCGCGCTCCAGCCAGCGATCATAGACCGCGTGTGGCGGAAGCGCCTGCCGGGCGAACTGCAACAGACTGATAAACAGGATGTCGGCCGCCGAGAAGGTGTCGCCGAGCAGCCAGGTCCCGCGCTCGAGCGCGCCCTTGAGCTGACCGTCGAGGATCTCGTAGGCGGCCTGTTCGGCGTCGGTCATGCCGTCCCGGAAGTAGGCCCCGATCACCGGCTCCAGCACCCCGGCGTAGTAGGCCAGCCAGGTCAGGTACGGCCCGCGCAGCGGATCGCCGACGGCCGGCCCGATCGGATGGTCGCGGTAGCTGTCTGTCAGATAGAGGGCTATGGCCGCCGACTCGGTGATCAGCACACCGTCGTCGACGAGGGCCGGAACCTGTCCGTGCGGGTGGGGGTTGGCCGGGTCCCGCGCGCCCAGACCGTCCTGGCGGGCGATGTTCACTGTCCGGACCTCGTAAGGCGCGCCGAGCTCCTCGAGCAGCCAGATCATCCGCGTCGAACGGGACCTGGGCGCGTGAAAGAGGGTGAGCATGGCGGCCTCCACAACGTCAGGGTGAACATAAGCAGAACACGATCGCCCGCGCAACCCGGTCCGGCGCGATGCGTTCCACCTCCCGTCGGGACGGGGCGCTCACAGTGACCTTCAGGGAGACCGCACGATGATCGAAGCGACGCACATCAAGGAACATATGGAAGTCAAAGGCTCGGACGACCGGCACGTCGGCAAGGTCGACCATGTCCTGGGCACGGACATCGAACTGGCCAAGTTCGACCTCGGCGCCGGCCTGAAGCACCACCTCATCCCGCTGTCCTGGGTCGACCGGGTGGATGACAAGCACGTCCATCTGACCCTCACCGCTGACGAGGCCAAGGCGGGCTGGCGCGAGAAACACTAGCTCGACACCCGTCGCGAATTGCCGGAAATCACCCCTCGTCCATCCCGGGCGGGGGGTTTTTCGCATGTACCGGCTCTACGGGTCACGCTCGACCGCCAGCCTGGTCGTCCACTGGATGCTGCTGGAGCTGGGCGTTCAGTTCGAGATCGAATGGCTGGACTTCGACAGCAAGGCCCAGAAGTCTGACGACTACCTGCGGCTCAACCCGAACGGCGTCGTGCCGACCCTGATCGTCGACGGCCGGGCGGTGAGCGAGACGGGCGCCATCCTGATGCTGCTGGCCGAGCGCCATCCCGAGGCCGCATTCGCGCCGCCGCCGGGGTCGCCCGAGCGGGGCGAGTGGCTGCAGTGGATGATCTGGCTGGCCAATGGACCGATGGCTGGCTTTCGGCTGTGGTTCTACGAGAATGACCTTCCAGGGATCGACCGAGCGGCGCTGCAGGCGAAAATCGAGGGCTACTGGGATCTGATCGACAATCATCTCGAAGGGCGAAGCGGCCCCATAATCGAAGGCCAGTGGACCACCGTCGACCTGCAGCTGACCATGCTGATGCGCTGGTCGCGAAACATGCCAAAGCCGGCGACGGCCTGGCCGAACATCGCTCACTATCTGCGCGAGATGCGAACCTTCGCGACCCTGCACGCGGTCCATGCCCGCGAGGGCCTGACGGATTGGATCAACGACTGACGGTTGGCTTCCGGCGCAGGTGTGGCTATCAACCCGCCTCCACGCCTGAGAGCTGACACCACCATGAGCGACACGCCTCCCGACCGCCTCGCGAGCAATCCCAAGAGCCCCTTCTATGACGAGGCCGTGCTGGCCCGCGGCGTGGGCATCCGGTTCAAGGGCGAGGAAAAGACCAACGTCGACGAATACTGCGTCAGCGAGGGCTGGGTGCGTCTGGCCGTCGGCAAGACCCTCGACCGCCACGGCAATCCGATGACCGTCAAGTTGCAGGGAACCGTCGAACCCTACTTCCGCAACGACGCCGGCGAGTAACCCCCCTTTTTCGGGTGGGCGGCGCGACGACAGCCTTCCAGTCTCTCCGCGTGGTTTGAAGGGACCCTGGATGACTGTTCACGGAAATACGGCTCGCGCCGTGGCGATCATCGTCGCTCTGGCTGTCGCCCCGTCGGCCCAGGCGCGGGGCGAGGTCGAGGACTACGCGCTGGACACCTTCACTCCCGCCGAGCGCGGCAAGATAAGTTCGTATGCGGGATTTGCGCGGCGGCTGGTCGACGAGAACGGCTTTTTCGCCGCCATTCTCAGTTCCGCTGAGACCGTCGAGCACCCCAAGCCGAACGTCTGGCGGGTCACGATCCCGGGCTACACGGCCGCTGAAACGCCGAACGTCTGCATCGCCGCGATTGATCCCAAACGCCGTCCCGGCATGACCATGGCCTCGATCCAGGCCCGCATCGGGGAGGTCATAGCGCCAGGGTCGCCGTTCGAGGCCTATGCCGCCGCCGAGATGGATTCGATCCAGTCCCGCACCGTCGTGACCATGCGGGGCGTATCGGGCAAGTCGGGCCCAAAGCTCGGCGTGTGGGTGGGGCCCCGTGGCGGCCGCTACAATGCGGTCGGCGCTCTGCCGGCGCCCGCCGGAACCCTGTTGATCGGCTGCACCGCGTCGACGGCCCGCGACGCCCACAATCAGCTGATCGCGTTCTTCAAGCCTGCCGCCGGGCTGCTCTGACGCTCACGACACGAGGCCGGTGGCGCGCCGCGGCGAGCGGTGGTGAAATGGCCGCATGGCCCGGACCCGCGTGATCGCTGGACGTCTGGCCGTCGGCGCCCTGGCGCTGACGGTCGGCGCCGCCGTGCATGAGCCGGTGATCTGGGACAGCGACCTCAGCCCGCCGCCGGCCATCTCGGTAGCCCCGCGCACCCAGCGGCATATCCTCGACGAGGGCCTGCAGACGCTGGGCGGCGCCTTCGGCGGCAGCGTCGGCATCGCGGTCTACAACGTCGAGGCGGGCTGGGCGGTCGACTTCAACGGCGCGGAGATCCAGCCCCAGCAGAGCGTCAGCAAGCTGTGGGTCGCGCTGGCCGTGCTCGACGCGGTCGACCGGGGCGTACTGACGCTGTCGACGCCGGTGACCATTCGCAAGGACGACCTCAGCCTCTTCCACCAGCCGATCCGCGAGCGGGTGGGCGAGGGCAGCTACACCACGACGGTGGCCGCGCTGCTGAAGAGCGCGATCACCCAGAGCGACAACGCCGCCAATGACGCCCTGGTGCGGACGGTCGGAGGGCCGTGGGCGGTGCAGGTGGCGGTGGTCGGCAAGAACCTGGGCGAGATTCGCTTCGGCCCCGGCGAGCGCGAGATGCAGACCCGGGCCGCCGGCCTGACCTGGAAACCGGAGTACAGCTTCAAGCGCGCCTTCTGGGAGGACCGCGAGGCCCTGCCGCCTGAGCAGCGCCAGAAGGCGCTCGACGCCTACCTCGCCAATCCGCCCGACGGCGCCGGCGCGCTCGACATCGCCGAAACGCTCGGCCGGCTGAAGCAGGGTGAACTGCTGTCGCCGGAGTCGACCGACTATCTGCTGACCCTGATGGGACAGACCGTCACCGGGTCCAGCCGCCTGAAGGCCGGGCTGGCGCCGGGCTGGACGCTGCGCCACAAGACCGGCACCGGCCAGGTCAACGGGCGCCTCGCCACCGGCTACAACGACGTCGGCCTGCTGACCGCCCCGGACGGGACGGTCTACGCCGTGGCCGTGCTGATCGGCTCCACCCGCCGGTCCTTCGACGCGCGAAGCGCCCTGATCGCCGATGTGGCCCGACTGGTGATCGCCAGCCACCCGGCGGTGACGGACACCCCCCGAATGTAGGGTGCCGGCGGCGCTGGACCTGACACTCTGCCGGCCTCACGTCAGCCGAAGTGGAGGTCGGTCATGTCGTTGCGCACCCCGGGGGGCTCGCCCCTCGCCCGTCTGGCCGGTCTGCTGGCCATCAGCCTTCTCGCCGCGCCGGGCCTGTCGCTCGCGGCCACCGTCGGCGGCTACGAGTTCGTGCCCGCGCCGGCCGCCGAGCGCGGCGTGCTGCGGCCGATCGGCGGCGATCCGGCCTACGGCTACAGCTTCATCGACGAACAGGGCTGGTACAGCGCCATACTGCCGGGCGGCGGCCGGACGCAGGCGGGAAGTCGGCCCGGGACCCGCACGTTCGAGTTCGCCAGCGCGGGCAACACCGTGATCTGCAACGCCGCTACGTTCGAGGGCCGGAAGGGGCGGACCTTCGAGCAGCTGCAGGCAGGCATCCCGCAACTGAAGGCCAGTTTCGAGTCCGCCGCGGCCAAGCAGCTGAACGTGCAGGAGTCCGGAATTCTGGAATTGCGCGACGACGGCGCCAACCACGTCCGCGGGGCCTACTGGGCCGGTCTGTCGGAGCGGAACCTCTACATCACGATGATGGTCATCGAGGTTCCAAAGGGGAACATCATCATCGGCTGCGAGGCGAAGACGATCGGTCTGTCGAAATACCTCACCACCATGGTGTTCCGCCTCGCTGAGGGGGCGTTGTGAGACGGGTCTTGATTGTGGCGCTGGCCTTTGGCGCCGCATTCGCCGCCGCGCCGTCGCAGGCCCGGGCCCCGAGCTGGATACCGCAGTCGTCCAACGGCAATCCCGTCGCCGCCATCGGGCTCGGCGGCGGGACCAGTCTTCAGGTGTTCTGCTACGCCCGGCCCTCGCCGCGCTATGTGCTGGTCGCCAGGGGGCCGGCGCGGGGCCTGAAGCCGGGCCTCGGCGTCATGGGGCGGGTGCAGGGCAAGTCGTCAGTCAAGGTGCGCTTCGACCGTGTCGAGCTGGCGCCCGGCGGCCTCGCGGTGCTGACGGTGCAGGGCGGCCTGCGCGGCACGACCGGCGACCAGCCGCGCGCCCT
>JBIKTU010000114.1:0-6273 GCA_044347965.1 Caulobacter sp. | reverse complement strand
GGTGCGCGAGACCGCCGGCTGACCGATGGCGGCGAGACACCAGTTCCTCGGCCCGTCGCTGGGCGAGTCCGGGCGGCTGATCCTGCGCTGCACCCGTTGCGACTACGAGGTCAGCATGTCGGCGACAGTGGCGATCCGGCGTTTCGGGCGGGGCGCGACGCCACACGGTATCCGGTTGCGCTCGCGCTGCTCGGTCTGCGACAGGACCGACCATATCGCCGTGACCATCCGGTAGCGCCCAGCGCTTGTCGGCGTCTGACCTGCATGATCTGTTTCGAGGCAGCTTCATCCGGCCAGGGACGCCCCCCGATGTGCAACCTCTATCGCATGCGGACCGGCGCTGCCGACATCCTCGCCGCGAGTCGCGCCATGTCGGCCGACGTCGGCAACCTGGAGCCACGCGACATCTACCCTGACTACGCCGCGCCGATCGTCCGCAACGGCGCCGAAGGGCGTGAACTGGTCCTGGCGCGCTGGGGCCTTCCCTCCTCCAGCCAGGCGCTATTCAAGGCCGCCGGCAAGCGGGCCGATGGCCTTCGCAAGAAGGGCAAGGCGATCGACGACGACGCCTTCAAGCACCTGGTGAAGATGGAGCCCGATCGCGGCACCACCAATGTTCGCAACACCGCCTCCCGTCACTGGCTCCGCTGGCTGGAGCCGGCCAACCGGTGCCTGGTCCCGCTCACCGCCTTCAGCGAACCCGACCAGGTCGGCGGCTCCCTCAAGCCGGTCTGGTTCGCCCTGGCCGAGGATCAGCCCCTCGCCTTCTTCGCCGGCGTCGAGGTGCGGGATTGGACCTGCGTGCGGAAGATCAGGGACGGCCTGGAGACCCTGAACCTGTTCGGCTTCCTGACTACAGACGCCAACGCCGAGGTGGCGCAGGTCCACGACAAGGCGATGCCGGTGATCCTGACGACAGAGGAGGAGCGCGACGTCTGGATGCGCGCGCCCTGGAGCGAAGCGAAGGCGCTGCAGCGGCCGTTGTCGGATGGGACGCTGGTGGTCCTGTGACCTGCGGTCCGTTGGTGAAGCCGGCAGGAAGGTCGGCTCGGCGCCAGGAGCAGAAGTCAAGACGCCGCCGGAAACTCTCCGTTCGAGCCTACCCGGCCACGGCGCGGCGAACGGAGAGTTTCGGCCCAGCCCCCAACGGGGAGAAACGACCCTGAGCGGACCTTCAGGTGACGTTCTGTCCGGTGAACTTCCAGAACCCAAGACAGGTTGGAACGATCACCAAGCGTGGCCGTTTCGCTGTTGCTGCTGTCGCTTTGGCGGGGCGAAAGAAACGGTGTCCCAGGCCCTTCACCAGAGGCGCCGGCAGGCTGGTCCTGATGCTTCTCCCGGTGATGTGGCCGATCGGCAGCAAGCGCAGAACCCGCTGGTAGCCGCAGCCAAGGCGATATGGCGCAGCGATACGCAATTGGGGAGATCCGTCATGACAAGTACAGCTCACAGGATCAAGGACATTGGGCCGAAGCCGCAATCGTTCGATATTGAACGCGCTACAAAGCAAAACACAGACTTCCGCTCGGTCGCCTGGAGCGGGCGCTATCTGCAAGTGACGCTGATGTCGATTCCGGTCGGCGGCGACATAGGACTCGAAGCGCATCCAGAGACCGATCAATTCCTGCGCCTCGACGCGGGCAGCGGTCGAGTCCAGATGGGATCGGCGAAGGACAAGCTGACCTTTGACGAGGAAGTGTCAAACGGCTGGTGTATCCTCGTTCCGGCGGGGACTTGGCACAACATCACCAATACCGGCGCGACGCCGATGCAGGTCTATGCGATCTACGCGCCCGCCCATCACATGCCCGACAAGGTGCAGACGACGGCAGCGGCGGCTGAAGCCGATAGAGACGACGAGCCCGCGACCTGGTCAGTGCAGCCAGGGAATGCTCCCGACAAACACGGGTGAGCTCTTAGCGCGAGTGGCGACCATTCACCCGCTGAGGATGTTCGACAGGCCAGCGCTCGCATAGGCGCTCTGACGTGACCCACGTTTCTCATCCAGCGATAACGGGAGTCCTTGGTTGATCTGAGCCTTTGTTGAGGTGGGTTTCAAAGGGCGTCTGCGCGGCGCCCCTAAAACAGAGCGCCAAAGGCCCGCTACGGGTGGCTATGTGACCTCGCCTTTGATCTCGGCGGGCGGATTGATGAACAGCCCTTGCTGTGCGCTGATCCTTTGGCCACTTCCCGCGACCTCGTTCAAAAGCGCTTCGAGTTCCAGGGCGTTGATCTCGCCGGCCTGGTCATCCGGAACGAGGACAACAGGGCATCTCATCGGAAACCCGTCCGGTGGCAAAAGCCCTCCATAAACTGTTGGGGCAACAGGGGCTTACGGAAGTCGGGTCTGTCCAGAAGGGTCTCGTCTGCCGCCACCGCCGCCTGGGACGAAGGCTGCATCGAAACGACTTCCGGGACCTGATAAACTCGGGCTCCCGCACCGCCACTGGCCATCACGGTGGCTCGGGCGGCGGCATGGCTGGCCAGGCTCTGGGCCTTGACGTAGATGCGGCCGGCCCGGGGGTAGGTGGCGCGAATGCGGTGCTCCAGCCGGGCGACAGTGTCCTCGACCTCGGCTCCGGTCAGGCTGTCGCGAAAGTCGAGGCTGAGGCAGACGAGGATTTCGTTGGGACCGAAATGCATGGTGCGGGCGTCGTTCAGCCCCATCACGCCGGGCGCGCTGCGGGCGATAGCCTTGATACCTTCGCAGGTCGCGGGATCGGCCGCCTCGCCGGTCAGCAGGCTCTGGCTCTCCACGGCGAGGAAGGCGGCGGTCATCGCCAGGATCAGGCCGATGACGACTGAGGCGACCCCGTCCAGGACCGGCAGATCGAACACATGGCTGCAGACCACCCCGACCAGGGCGACGACGAGACCGGCCAGGGCGGCGGTGTCCTCGAACAGCACGGTAAAGACGGTCGGGTCCTTGGACGAGCGGATGGCGGAGAAGAAGGGCCGGCCCTCGCGTTCCTTGTTGAATGCGTTCAGCGCCACCAGCCACGAAACGCCCTCGAACAGAACGGACAGGCCCAGCACGACATAGTTGACCCAGGCGTTCTCGATCGGCGCGGGCGATCGGATGCGGTCTATGCCGTGGGTGATCGAGAGGACCGCGCCGACGCCGAAAATCAGGACCGCGACCACGAAGGTATAGAAATAGAGTTGGAGCCCGTGACCGAACGGGTGGTCGACGCTCGCCGGCCGGGCGGCGCGTCTGAGCCCGATCAGCAGGATGATCTGGTTGCCGGTGTCGACGGCCGAGTGGATCGTCTCCGACATCATGGCGGCCGAGCCGGTGAACAGGGCGGCGCCCAGCTTTGTCACGGCGATGGCCAGATTGCCGGCCAAGGCTGCGAAGATTACGCTCTTTGAGGTGGAGGCTGCCATTCTGTCTCAGGGGAGAAAGCGGGTGCGACCGCATTGTTCCCCCGCTTCGGCTGCGGCGAGGAAAGGCCCATGCTTCCAAGACCCCGGCATTGGCGATGTTCTCGTTGGCGATCCGGCTTTCCAAGCGGTCAGGCGGAAGGCGTCCGAGACCTCGGCTGCGACGAGCGCGCGATGCTTCCTCAAGGCGCACGAAGGCTGAACGAACACAGAGGGTCCGCCAGAAGGGAGCGTCAGGAAGATCGGCTCTGGGTCGATTGCCGCCATTGGCTAAGCCAGAAAGCGGACCTTCGATTGTCCTGCCCGAGAGCGGACCTGGTGAACGTCAGCCAAGGGGAAGCGGTCATTCGCTGGCCCGGCGCACCAAGTCTGTTCCTGGGACTCTGCTGCCGTTAATGGCGCGCTCGCTGAATTTCGGCTCCTGGCAGAAGCCGACAGCATCACAGCTTCTCGAGCGATACTGCGGAACGAATGGCAATGAGAGGAGAGTCAGCCGCCAAGGTCCCAAGCCGGCGTTTCAGGGCGCCTGCAGAGTCTGTGTTGTCGAGCATCGGGGCGCCGACCAGAGGTTCGCCCGGTTTCAGCTGAGTGGAATACTGGCAGTGCCCGACAGAACACGGGCCAGGGCGATTTCGCGAGCGTGCTCGACATGGGCGGCCGCTGCTCGTTCGGCCGCGATCGGATCGGACGCCTCCAGCGCTGTGATGAGCGCTTCGTGGCCATCATCCGCCGCGGCGCGGTCCTGTTCGCCCGAGCCGGGTCCAAACAGGCCAAGATGGACCAGGCGCTCGCCTTCGTCCGCCAATGTGTCGAGAATGGCATAGAGCCGGGCATTGCCCGTTGCTCTGGCGATGGCGCGGTGGAAGGCGCGATTAGCGGCCACAAAGGCCAGCCTTTCATCGGCAGTCCGCGCTTCTTGTGGCGCCTTGTTGAGCCGGCGCAGCGCCATGGTGTCGATCCGTCCCGCCGCCAAGGCGGCAGCCTTCGGTTCGGTAATCAGACGGACTTCGAACAGCTCGCGGATCGACTGTACGGTAACGGGCGAGACCGTATAGCCATGCCGGGCAACCGGCAGCACAAGCCGCAGCTCCTCAAGCCGCGTCAGTGCAGACCGTGTGGCCGCCTTGGCCAATCCAAACCGCAGCGACAGGGTCGCCTCTGAAAAGCTGCTGCCGGGCGCCAATCGGCAGGCGATGATCTCTGACTTCAACATGGCAAAGGCTGCGTCGCTTTGGCGGGCCGAATCCGGCGCGCCGCCTGACTTCGTCGGAACCGTTGATGCCATGTTGTCTCCCTCCAAACTAAATTGGCTTATAACATACTATTGACATGTCACTGTGAATACAACACGCTTTGCCAACTCCTGGAGGACGGCATGGCGTTTGGACGAGCTTTTCTGTCGGTGGCGGCTCTGGCCTTGGCAGCCGGTATCTCCCAGTCCGGCGCGGCCCAGACTGAGCGAGCGTCAGCCACAGTGCAGCAACTTGTCGCCGACTATGCCGCCGCATGGGGCAGTCGTGCGCCGGACCGCATCGCTGCCCTTCACACGCCCGACACAGTCTTTGATCTGCGAATTGCCGGCGAGGAGCCCCAGACCGGGCGGCAAGCCGTGCGCGAGCGCTTCGCTCGCATCCTTCGCGACAATCCAGGTTACGCGTCGACCGTAACCAAGGTCGGATTCGGCCCGGACTTTGTTGTTATCGAGTACAGGATCGCCATGAACCCGGCCGCACCATTCGTGCTGGGGCGCGTCCGCTATGTTCCGACTGCGGAGCCCTATGTCGTGCCGGCGATCGACGTCATCCGCTTTCGTGATGGGCTCGTCAGCGAAAAGGTGACCTTCCTCGACGTCGACACGATCCGGACCAACAGCCTGACCACCGATACCGTGCAGGCTCCGAAATGAACCCGGCCGGCCTGTCCGCTGAAGCTGTGAGCATTCTGCTGTCCGTGTTCGTCCTGGCCGCGCTGACGGCGACGATGATGCTATGGATGTATGCAACCCGCCTGCCTGCCATGCGGCGAGCCGGTCTCGATCCGCAAGCGGCGGCCCATACAGCAGATCTCCGGGGCAAGTTGCCGGACTCGGCTGAGCGTGTCGCCGATAACTACAACCACCTTACCGAAGCGCCGACCGTCTTCTATGCCGTCGCACTCGGCATCGTTGTCCTCGGCGCCGCCGACCCTGTCCATGTCGCCTGCACCTGGACCTTTGTCGGGCTCCGCATTGCACATTCGCTCGTGCAGGCAACGATCAACCTCGTCGCTCTTCGCTTCATGCTGTTCACTTTGTCCTGGGTGGCGCTGATCATCATCATCGCTCGCGCAATCATCGCGGCGGTCGCGCTGTGAGCCGCAGTTTGCTCATGACTGTCGGACTGCTGTGGTTGGCGACAGGGATTTTGATCTTCGCGGATCCGCACGGGTTCTACGAACGGACGCCAGGCCTCGCCATGATGGGGCCCTACAGCGTCCATTTCATCCGGGATGTCGGCCTTGCATTCGTCGCATCCGGCGTGTCCACCACCTTTGGGGCCCGGCGCCGAAATCGCAGCCTCGCCCTGGCCGGCGCCGGTTGGCCCTTCCTTCACGCCCTGTTTCATTTCCAGATCTGGTCGCACCGAGGCTTTCCGTTCGATGCGATCGCCGCCTTTGATTTCATCGCGGTGATTGCACCGGCGTTCTTGGCCGTAGCACTGGCCTGGCGATTGACAGACTATGAACCCACACCCGGAAGAGGGCTGTCCCGGTGATCGCTGCAATCTGCTGGGGCGCGCTTGGCCTCATCCATTTGTTGCCTGCGCTTGCGCTGTTTCGGTCTTCGATGATCAGCAAGCTTTACGGCGTCCCATCGGGAAGCGCGACTTTCCTGCTGCTGCATCACCGGGC
>JBIKTU010000113.1:0-6276 GCA_044347965.1 Caulobacter sp. | reverse complement strand
CCCCGCGGGTCGCCCCTGCCGCGCCCGCAGCGCAGGCTCCGGTCCCGACGTCCGGGTTCGTGGCCGCCGCCAACCCCATGGCTGTCGAGGCCGGGCTGAGCGTCCTGCGTCGGGGCGGCAGCGCCGCTGACGCCGCCGTCGCCGTGCAGGTCATGCTTGGTCTGGCCGAGCCGCAAGCGAGCGGCATCGGCGGCGGCGCCTTCCTCATGCACTACGATGCCCAGACCGGCGAGGTCACGGCGTGGAACGGTCGCGAGACCGCGCCGGCGGCGGCTTCGCCGACGATGTTCCTGAACGACGACGGCGCGCCGCTGAAGCGCGCGGACGCCATGCGCAGCGGCCGGGCGACCGGCGTCCCCGGCGTCATGGCCATGCTGGAAGCGGTTCAGAAGCGCCATGGCAAGCTGCCCTGGAGCACACTGTTCGAGGATACCGCCGAGGCGGCCGAACAGGGTTTCATCGTCACGCCGCGCATGGCCGACCAGATCGTCCGCCATGCGGCCACCGACCGGACGCCCGACGCCCGCGCCCTGTTCGGGCGACCGGACGGCACGCCGCTGCAGGCCGGCGACACCTACCGGAACGCGCCCTATGCGGAGGTCATGCGCCGCCTGGCCCGCGACGGCGCCAGGGCGCTCTACACCGGGCCCATCGCCGAAAAGATCGTCGCCCGCACGACGCAGGCTCCCTATGCCGGCACTATGACCCTGGCCGATCTGGCCGCCTACCAGCCGCAGCAGATCCCGGCCCTGTGCAAGCCCTACCGCGTGCACATCATCTGCGTGCCCTCGCCGCCAGCCAGCGGGGTCGGGCTGCTTGAGCTTCTCGGCCTGCTGGAACGCACAGACATCGACAGTCGCGGGCCGACAGACCCGCAGGCCTGGTTCCTGTTCGCCGAGGCCAGCCGCGTGATGTACGCCGACCGCGACCGGTATGTCGGCGATCCCCGATACGTCCAGGTGCCGGTCGCCGGCCTGCTGGACCCGACCTATCTGGACCAGCGGGCGCGGCTGATCGGCGACCGCGCCTCGGCCACGCCGCCGGGGGCCGGCAAGCCCGCGGGCGCCGTGACGGCGGGCGTCGACAGGACAGACGAGCCGGCCGGCACCACCCATTTCGTGATCGTCGACAAGGACGGCGACGTGGTCTCCATGACCTCTACGGTCGAGACCTATTTCGGCTCCGGCCGGGTGGTCGAAGGTTTCCTGCTCAATAACCAGATGACCGACTTCTCGTTCGATCCGTTCGAAAAGGACGGCGCGAAGGCCGCCAACGCCGTGGCCGGGGGCAAGCGGCCCCGGTCATCGATGACGCCGGTCATCATCCTCGACCGACAGGGCCGCTTCGTCGGGGCCGTTGGGTCGCCCGGCGGCAACGCCATCCCTGCCTATGTCGCCAAGACCCTTGTCGGCGTCCTCGACTGGAAGCTGCCGATTCAGGAAGCGATGGACCTGCCCAACCTCGTCGCCCGGGGACCCGACTTCAATGGCGAGGCCCACAGGTTCCCGCCCGGCGTGCTGGAGGGCCTCAAGGCCCGCGGCGTCGAGGTCAAGCGCGGCTCCGGTGAGGAAAGCGGCATCCACGGGGTGATGGTCGTCGATGGCCTGTTGGTGGGCGGCGCGGACTCCCGTCGGGAAGGCGCCGCCCGAACCGTCGAGCCCATGAACTGAGACCGCCGACCATGCCGTTGAGCGCAACCACGCGCGGCGTCTACGCCATCGCCGTGACGCCCTTCACCGGCGATGGCGCGATCGACGACTCGTCGGTCGACCGCATGGTCGATTTCTACGAGGGCGTCGGGGTCGACGGCCTGACCATTCTCGGAATCCTCGGCGAGGCGCCGAAGATCGACCAGGCCGAGGCCCTGGCCTTCGCCACGCGGGTTATCAGGCGCACGGCCCTGCCGGTCGTGGTCGGGGTCTCCGCCCCCGGCTTCGCGGCCATGGGCGCGCTGGCCAGGGCGGTGATGGATCTGGGCGCCGCCGGCGTGATGATCGGTCCGCCGCCAAACCTGCGCACCGACGACCAGATCGTGAGCTACTTCGCCGGCGCCGCCGAGGCGGTGGGTCGCGACACCCCCTGGGTGCTGCAGGACTATCCGCTGGCCCTGACCGTCCAGATGACGGCGGGAGTCATTCGACGCATCGTCCAGGACAATGCGAACTGCGTGATGCTCAAGCACGAGGACTGGCCCGGGCTGGAGAAGATCACCGTCCTGCGTGGCTTTCAGGCTGAGCGCGCGATGCGGCCGATCTCGATCCTGTGCGGCAATGGCGGTCTGTTCCTCGACTTCGAGACCGAGCGCGGCGCGGACGGCGCCATGACCGGCTACGCCTTCCCCGAGATGCTCGTCGACCTGGTGGAACACGCGCGGTCCGGCCGCCGCGACGCCGCGCACGACCTGTTCGACGCCCACCTGCCGCTGCTGCGCTACGAGCACCAGCAGGGCGTCGGGCTGGCCGTCCGCAAGTACATCCTCATGAAGCGCGGCGTCATCGCCAGCGACCATCAACGCAAGCCGGCGGCGACGCTGAGCGAAACGGCCAGGGCCGAGGTGGACTACCTCCTCGCCCGGCTGGCCCGCTTCGACCGCCGCGCAGCCCGGGACAGCTGAGCCATGGATCTTGGACTGACCGGAAAGACCGCGCTCGTGCTTGGCGCCTCCAGCGGTCTGGGCCGCGCCATCGCGCTGGGGCTGGCGCAGGAGGGCGCGAATGTCGCCGTCGCCGCCCGCAACGAAGCGGCGCTGGCCGCCCTGGCGACCGAGATCGAGGCGCTGGGCGTCCGCGCCCTGCCGGTGCGCTGGGACCTCGCCGACCTGACGGTGATCGACGGCAATGTCGCGACTGTCGAGGCGGCGCTCGGCCCCGTCGACATCCTGATCAACAACACCGGCGGGCCGCCGCCGACCACGGCCTCGGGCCAGTCGCCCGACCTCTGGACAGCCCAGTTCCAGGCGATGGTCGCCTCGGTGATCGCCACCACCGACCGGGTGCTGCCCGGCATGATCGCCCGCCGCTGGGGCCGGGTCATCACCAGCACCTCCTCGGGGGTCATCGCGCCGATCGCCAATCTCGCCATCTCCAACGCCCTGCGCCTGTCGCTGGTCGGCTGGTCCAAGACCCTGGCGCGCGAGGTCGCCCGCGACGGCGTCACCTGCAACATCGTCGTGCCCGGCCGCATCGCCACCGACCGCACCCGCTTTCTGGACGAGAAGCGGGCCGAGCGGGAGGGCCGCACCATCGACCAGGTCGAGGCCGCCAGCCTGGGCGCCATCCCGGTCGGCCGCTATGGCGATCCGGCGGAGTATGCCGACGTCGTCGCCTTCCTCGCGTCCACCCGCGCCTCCTATGTCACCGGTTCGACCGTCCGCGTGGACGGCGGCCAGATCGCCTCCATCTAGCCTCGCCGCCGCCAGAGAAAGCCCGCGCCATGTCCCTAGACCCCACGCTCAAGGCCATGCTGGAGACCATCTCGACCGGAACCCTGACCACCATCCTGCTCAAGAAGGGCCTGAGGAACGTCTGGCTGCGCGGCGCGCTTCCCTATGCCTCTGCCGAAGAGCGGGTCGTGGGACCGGCCTTCACCCTGCGCTTCGTCCCGGCCCGCGAGGACCTGGCGACCCCGGCCAGCTGGGCCTCGCCCCGCTCGACGCGGGCGGCCATCGAGGACATACCGCCGGGCTTCGTTGTGGTCATCGACGGCCTCGGCTGCACGGACGCCGGTGTATTCGGCGACATCCTCTGCGCCCGGATGGTCAAGCGTGGCGTGGCCGCCATGGTCACTGACGGCGTCGTGCGCGACGCTGTCGGCGTGAAGGCCACCGGCTTGCCGGTCTGGTGCGCCGGCGTCGCCGCGCCGCCTTCGGTCGCCGGCCTGACCTTCGTCGGCTGGCAGGAGCCGGTATCCTGCGGCGGGGTGGCCATCTTTCCCGACGACATCATCGTCGCCGACCAGGACGGCGCGGTCGTCATCCCGGCCGACATCGTCGAGCAGGTCGCGGCGGAAGGCGTAGAGCAGGAACGCCTCGAGGGCTGGATCGTGTCGGAAGTCGAGCGCGGCGTGCCGCTGCCGGGGCTCTATCCCGCAAATGACGAAACCAGAAACCGCTACGAAGCCTGGAAGAGAAGCCAGGGGTTCTAGGGAGAGCGCCATGATACGCATCGCCGCTATCGCCATCGCCGCCAGCCTGACTCTGGCGCTCCCGCCGGCCCGCGCGCAGGACGAGGACGCCCCCGCCGCTCCGGTCGGCCGCGCGCCGGTCGAGCAGGTCCTGGTCCGCAGCCTCGCCGACGGCAACCCGATGCTGACGGGCTATCTGTTCAGGCCGGTCGGCGTGGCCGGCAAGACGCCGGCCGTGGTGCTGATGCACAACCGGGACGGGGTCTATTCCAGCAGGGCCGATGGAGACTACCGGGCCTCGACCCTGACGCCGCGCTTCAAATTCTGGGGCCAGTACTGGGCCTCGCGGGGCTACCATGTGCTGCTGGTCGACAGCTACGGCGCGCGCGGCTTTCCGCAGGGCTTTGGCGATACGCCGGTCAAGGACCGTCCGGACAGCGTCGACGACGTGGACGCTCGCCCGCTCGATGCCTTTGGCGCGCTGCAGTATCTGCGGACCCTGCCCACGGTCGACGGCGACCGGGTCGGTCTGATGGGCTTTTCCAACGGCGGCAGCGCCACCCTGGCGACGATGGCCGATGACAAGCCGGGCGACATGCGCCGGATCGGCTTCCGGGCGGCTATCGCCCTCTATCCCGGCTGCGTGCTCAAGAAGCGCTTCGACAAGAATGGCTACAAGCCCTACGCGCCGGTCCGGGTGTTCATGGGCGCCGCCGACAAGGGGGCGTCGCCGGAGGTCTGCAAGGCGCTGGTCGACCGCAGCCGCAAGGCGAAGGGCGACATCGACCTCACCCTCTACCCCGAGGTCGGGCACGGGTTCGACGAACCAGGCCGCAAGACGCAGGGCGTCGAGGCCAACGCCCAGGCGACCGGCGACACCCGCGCCCGCGCAGCGGTGTTCTTCGAACAGGCTCTGGCCCCGCGACAGTGAGCCCAAATCGGGCGCCCCGGGCCGTTCTGGCGGTCGGCGACTCATGTTCTGTGACCGCTCCGGCGTCGTCCATCATGAGTAGGCACTATGAGTTCGCGTCTCTCGGCAAAGGCGGGTGCGGCCATCCGCAAGCTTCGGCTCGCGGGCGGCTGGACCCTGGCTCAGCTCAGCGAACGGTCCGGCGTGCCGCTGTCGACACTGTCGAAGGTGGAGCTGGGCCAGACCTCGCTCAGCTATGAGAATCTGCTGCGCATCTGCAAGGGTCTGGAAATCGACATGGCCCGTCTGATCGGCGCCGAGGCGGACGGGACGCTGGGCGCGCCGACGCGCTTCCCGTCCCCGCCGACAGCCCTGGGCCGACGGGCGGTGGTTCGGGCCGGTGAAGGCGAGGCGACAGACCTGCCCTGGGGCCCTGGCCGGGTCGCGGCCGCCGACCTGATCCGCAAGCCGTTCACCCCCGTCTACTGCCATGTCGACTCCCGCTCCATCGAGGCGCAGGGCGGCTTTCGATACAGTGACGGGGAGGCCTGGCTGAGCGTGCTCGAGGGCGCCCTGGCGCTTCATTCCGAACTGTACGCCCCGCTACATCTCGTCGCGGGAGACGGCGTCTATTTCGACGCGCGCGCCGGCTATGCTCTGGTCAGAGACACCGACGGCCCTTGCAAAGCCCTGCTGGTCGTAGCCGGAGACGGCCCCGTCTGAGATTTGGGCCCGGGCGGCGCCTGCGCCCGGCGGTTCGACGCTTTCGAACATCATCGGGCTGCCGCCGCTTGCTTAACCGAATCTTTCCCAAAGCTTGGGAGCGATGACCCTGCTGTTTATTGCGCGGGCGTCGGGGCATGCGGTTTTCAGACTCGTTGGAGGTTCGCACAGGGTCGGCGCGCCACCGACCATGCGTGACGCCTCCGGCGATGATGACATCGCCTGTCGAGGCCCGGGGTCTGCGTCGTCAGCCTTCCCCCGCCCATCGGCCGCGCCTTAACGCGGCGCGCGGGACGGCGTCGACCGGCGGCTCCGGAACAGGCCTGATGAACCTGGCCGACACGGCGCGCACCGCGACCCAAGGCTTCGGCGATCCTGTCCGGACGATCCGCATCCCGATTGGCTTCGAATCTCAACGTCCTGATCAAGATATTGAACTTACGAGAGAAATCGTCTCTTCGGTCTGTCCGGCCTTCGATCCCGCCAGCGACCGTGGGCGCGCGGCGCAGAGGCGCTCAGGC
>JBIKTU010000175.1:0-4998 GCA_044347965.1 Caulobacter sp. | reverse complement strand
TCGCCGACAGCCCGGCGGTCGGCGAAAACCTCCAGGATCATGTGTTCACCGGCTTCTCCTACAAGGTGAAGCTGCCGACGCTGAACGACACCTACAAGACGCTGCCCCGCCAGATCCTGGCCGGCATCCGGTGGGTGCTGACCCGGACCGGGCCCCTGAGCCTGGGCATCAACCAGGGCGGCGCCTTCGTCAGCACCCGCCCCGGCGAAACCCGGCCCGACACCCAGCTCTACTTCTATCCCCTGAGCTTCGGGGCGGCGCCGGACGGCAAGCCCAGGTCGCTGCATCCGCATCCGTTCAGCGGCATGACCATGAACGCCAGCCCCTGCCGACCGGAGAGCCGCGGCCACATCCGCATCCGCTCAGCCGACCCGGACGCGCCGCCGATCATCCACCGCAACTACCTGGCCACTCCCAACGACGTCCGCGTGATGGTCGACAGCCTGCGGATCATCGACACCATCGCCCGCACCCGCCCGCTGGCCGACATCATCGAGTCGCCGGTCTATCCGCTGGGCGATCCGCCGACCGACGCCCAGCTCGAAACCTGGGCCCGCCAGACCGGCCGCACGACCTATCACCCGACCAGCACCTGCACGATGGGCGTCGATCCGCGCACCTCGGTCGTCGATCCGCGCCTGAAGGTCCATGGCGTCGACGGCCTTCGGGTCATCGACGCCTCGATCATGCCGCTGATCGTCTCCGGCAACACCGCCGCCGCCGCCACCATGATCGGTGAAAAGGGCGCGGACCTCGTCCTCGCCGACCACGCCTAGCTCCCGTCAGGACCCTCCGACATGACCGCCTCCCCCAAGATCACCCACATCGAGACCCTCGCCTGCGACGCCGGCTGGCGGAACTACTACTTCGTCAAGATCAGCACCGACGAAGGCATCGTCGGCTGGTCTGAGTACGACGAAGGCTTCGGCAATCCCGGCATCGCCGCCATCATCCAGCAGATCACACCGCGCCTGATCGGCCAGTCGGTGATGGATCACGAGAAGATATTCGCCCTGCTCCAGAACGCCATGCGGCCGGCGCTGGGCGGCCTGATCGGTCAGGCGATGGGCGCCATCGAGAACGCCCTGCTGGACGCCAAGGGCAAGGCGCTCGGCGTCTCCTGCGCCCAGCTGCTGGGCGGCAAGGTGCGGGATCGCGCGCCGGTCTACTGGTCGCACTGCGGCACCTGGCGGATCAGCCGCAAGCCGCATTACCTGCCGATGATCGAGACCCGCGATGACGTGGTCTCGCTGGGCCGGGAAGTTCGCGAGAAGGGCTTCAAGGCGCTCAAGACCAACGTCTACCGCTACGTCGACGGCAAGCCCGTGGGCTGGGCGACCGGCTTCGGGGTTCCCTTCGAGCCGGGCCTGAACGTCGATCGCAAGGTGACCCGGGGCATCATCGACCACATCGCCGCCCTGCGTGAAGGCGCCGGGCCCGACGTGGAGATCCTGCTCGACCTCAACTTCAACGCCCGCACCGAAGGCTATCTGGAGCTGCTGCGCGCCTTGGCCGACACCGAGCTGATGTGGATCGAGCTCGACACCCTGAACCCCAGGGCGCTGGCCTCGATCCGGCGGGAGAGCCGCCACCCGATCGCCTCCTGCGAAACCCTGGTGGGGCCGGCCGCCTTCGTGCCCTTCTTCGCCGAACAGGCCATGGACGTCGCCATCATCGACCTGCTGTGGAACGGCGCCTGGCAGTCGATGAAGATCGCGGCCATGGCCGATGCGAATGACGTCAATGTCGCGCCCCACAACTTCTATGGCCACCTGGCGACGATGATGAACGCCCAGTTCGCGGCCGCCGTCCCCAACCTGCGGATCATGGAGACCGACATCGACCGCCTGGCCTGGGACGACGAGCTGTTCACCCACGCGCCGGTGTTCGAGGACGGCTGCATCGTCATCTCCGACCGCCCGGGCTGGGGCACCGAGCCGATCGAGGAGGCGCTGCGGCGCTATCCCCCGAACACGCATCTGAACGCAGTCGGCCTGATCACCCACGGCCGAAAGGCGCCCTGACCTTCCCCAGCCCGACCCCAGGCGGCCGTCACGGCCGCGGCGCCGACCAGGAACGCGAATGACCGACTCTTCCGCTGCCGCCGTAGAGGTTCCTCTGCGGAGATCGACCCGGTTCTTCTACGGCCTGGGCGGCGTCGCGCTGGGTCTGAAGGACAACGGCTTCTCCTACCTGCTGCTGATCTACTATAATCAGGTTGTGGGACTGCCGGCCGCCAAGGTCGGGCTGGCGATCATGATCGCCCTGGTCATCGACGCGTTGATCGACCCTCTGATCGGCCAGCTATCGGACAACCTCCACTCCCGCTGGGGCCGTCGCCACCCGTTCATGTACCTGTCCGCCATACCGGTGGCGGTGACCTATCTGATGATCTGGATGCCGCCGAGCGGCTGGTCGGAGAATGCGCTCTTCGCCTACCTGGTGTTCACCGCCCTGCTGGTGCGGACCTTCCTGGCCATGTTCGAGATTCCCAGCGCCGCCCTCGCGCCGGAGCTGACGAGCGACTATCACGGCCGCACGAAGCTGATGGCCTTCCGCGCGCTGTTCATCTGGTACGGCGCGCTGATCATGACGCTGCTGACCTTCCAGGTCTTCCTCAAGCCCAGCGCCGAGTACGCCACCGCCCAGCTGAACCCGGCCGGCTACACCCTCTATGGCGTCACCTCGGCGGCGGTGATGCTGATCGTCATCCTGGCCTCGGCGCTGGGCACGCACCGCGAGATCCCGCGCCTTCGAAAGCCGCCAGTGCGCGCGCTGTCGGTCGGCCAGACCTTCCGGGAAATCTTCGAGGCGGTGACCAACCGATCGCTGGCCCCGCTGATGATCTCGGGCGTCTTCAACGCCATGAGCTACGGCCTGACCGTGGCGCTGAACCTCTACTTCAACACCTTCTTCTGGGGCCTGGGCGCGGCGCAGATCTCGTTCTTCGTGTTCGCCCAGTTCATCTCCTCGGCGGCGGCGGTCACCCTGGCGACGCCGCTGTCGAAGGCCCTGGGCAAGCGCAACGCCGCCATCCTCAGCAAGGTGCTCGCTTTCGGCATCGGCACCGCGCCGATCATCCTGAGGCTGCTGGGCCTGTTCCCCGAGAACGGTCACCCCGCCCTGCTGCCGCTCCTCTGGGTGCAGGCCATGGTCTCGGTGACCTTCGCCAGCATCGCCGCGGTGCTGCACTCCTCGATGATCGCCGACGTTGTCGAGGAGACCGAGGTCAAAAACGGCCGCCGGTCGGAGGGTCTGTTCTTCGCGGCCAACATCTTCGTCGCCAAGGCTGTCTCAGGCGTGGGTATCTTCGCCTCCAGCATGGTGCTGCTCGCCATCGGCTTCCCCGACAACGCCAAGCCGGGCGAGGTTGGCGAGGATGTGATCCGCAACCTTGGCCTGACCTACATCCCGGCCCTGGCCGTGACCTACCTGGTCGCCATCGGCGCCCTGACCTTCTTCCGCATCACGCGGGCCAGCCATGAGGCCAACCTCGCCAGGCTTGCAGAGCGTCCCGGCGGCTGACCGGCGTCGGCCAACCCGACCCAAACGGCAAAGACGCCGACGACAAGCACTCGGGATGCGGTCATTTTCGACGTCCGCTGAGAGTCAGGTGCGGACGCTGGGATCCGACCGCCCTTATCGGGCTCTCTCGAACGCCCCAGTGGCTACCGCCGCAAGGAGACGTGTTGCGCTGACTCGCTGGCGGTGGTGGCAGTCTGGGCCGGCCCGTCTCGCGAGGTATTTCGCTCTGACTCCGCCGATTCCCCTGCGGCGCTTGTCCGGGCGGGCCGCCGGTTCTCGTAATGGTCAGCAAAGCCATGCGCCATCGGAGCGACCCATGCGTACCTTAGGACTATCCTGCGTGATCCTGCTCGGCTTCGCCCTGGCCGGCTGCGGCGAACGTGAGACGCGCATTCCCGTTGACGGGGGGAACGGCGAGAACGTCACGCTGCGGTCCGGCAACCTCGTCAAGCCGCCCGCCAACCTGCCCGATTTCGCGCCGCTCTATCCCGGCGCGCGGATCGAGAGCGTGCTGGAGGGCAACGGATCGGCCGGCCGCAAGGGCGGCATGGTCGCCTTCCGGACGTCCGACTCCGCCGACAAGGTCGCCGCCTATTACCGGGCCCGGCTTGACGCCTCGGGACTTCCCGAGCGGAACGACATCAACCTGAACGGCGCCCTGATCCTGGCCGCGAGCGCGGCTGAGGACGTCGATCGCGGCGTCCAGATCAGCATTGCCCCGATACCCGATTCCCCGGGGAGCTATGTGACCTTGACCTACAACCTCGGCGCAGGTTGACGGGGCGCGGACCGCAAGACACCGTTATCCGGTGAACTGGCCTGGAGGGCGTTGTGGACTGGGTCAGACTCGAAGCCGTGCTGGATGAGGCGCTGGACCGCCCGCTGTCCGAACGCGACGCGCTGGTTCGCGATCGGCTTGGCGATGACCCGGACCTGGAGCGCGAGGCCCGCTCGCTGCTAGCCGCCGCCGAGACATCCGAGACCTTTCTGACCACCCCGGCCGAACCTGTCGAAGCCGGGCTGGAGACTGGCGCACGCTTCGGGGCCTGGCAGATCGTGGCCCCGCTCGGCGCCGGCGGCATGGGCGAGGTCTATCGCGTCGAACGGGCGGATGGCGAGTATCGGCAGCAGGCGGCGCTCAAGCTCATGCGACCGTTGCCGGTCGCCTTCTGGAGCCGCTTCCAGGACGAACGCCAGATTCTCGCCGAGCTCGAGCATCCCGGCGTGGCCCGGCTGCTGGACGGCGGGCTCGGCCCGGACGGTCGCCCGTTCATGGTGCTTGAGTATGTTGATGGGGCGCCGATCAACGTATGGGCCGCCGGAAACGGCGCCGACGCGCGGCATAAGGTAGCCCTCATCCTGGACGCCTGCGAGGCGGTCGCCCATGCGAACGCCAAGCTGATCGTCCACCGCGACATCAAGCCGTCCAACATCCTGGTGACCGGCGACGGCCGCACCCGTCTGATCGACTTC
>JBIKTU010000112.1:0-6301 GCA_044347965.1 Caulobacter sp. | reverse complement strand
ATACTGGCCTCGAGAGACATGGACTGGTGGTCGTGTGCGCCCAACGGACGATCTCCTCTGCCTCGTCGCAGAGTCGCCGGACATCGCTAACCGGAGGTGAACTCCGCTCAAAGAGGCGAGTGGGCAGTGGACACGCGCTCGGCGTGTTGGCCGCCGGAGCTGACGGCAACGCTCTTGAGCCTCGCCGCCAATCGCCGTACCTGCGGATCGCGAACGGAGAAACGGTATGGACGGCGGCAACGAGGCTCCACACGGGCCGATCACCATCACCGAGGGCGAGTTCGCCGGCTGGCGCTACTGGAGCGGCGATCCTTTCGAGAACGCCTCTGGCCCCTTCTACTACCGCGAGGAGGCCGACGGCTCGATCCGCTGCGCCTTCCGCGCGGAGGCCCGGCACATGAACGGCGGCGGCTTCATGCATGGCGGCTGCATCATGACCTTCGCCGACGCCTGCCTCTTCTCGCTGGCGACGAAGGAGCTGGAAGGCACCCACGCGGTGACTGTCAGCCTCGGCGGCGAGTTCATCGGCCCGGCCCATGAGGGCGATCTGGTCGAATGCACCGGCGAGGTGCTGAAGGCCGGCAAGTCGATGGTCTTCGTGCGGGGTCTGATCTTCACCGGCGACACACCGATGATGTCCTTCTCCGGTGTCATCAAGAAGGTCGGCCGGAGGCTCTGAAGTGTCGCTCGAGCCCGCCGCGCCGTCGGACATCCCGGCGATCATGGCGATCGAGCGCATCGCCGACTACGCGGTCTACCTGGGCAACTTCACCGCCGAAGAGCATGCCGCCCGGATGGCCGACGCCGACTACCGCTACTTCGCCTGGCGCGAGGATGGGCGGCTGATCGCCTTCGCGATCCTGGCGAAACTGACCGACCCGTCGGACGTGGTTCTGCTCAAGCGGCTCGGATCATCGGTCACCGACACGGGCGTCGGCCGCATGATGATGCCGGCGCTCATCGACTGGGTGTTCGAAAACACCCCCGCCAATCGCCTGGAACTGGATGTCTCCAGCGCCAACCCACGCGCGGAACGGGTCTATCGCCGCGAGGGCTTCATCCACGAAGGAACCGTGCGAGAGGTCTACAGGCATTGGGACGGCGCCTACTACTCGTCCCACCTCTTCTCGATGCTGCGTCGCGAGTGGGAGGCCCTGCCCCGGCGCCGTGAACACTCATGACGAACTTTTAGCACGCCTGTCCAAAACTCAAGTCGCCCATTGCGCCTCATTGTCGCCATCCCCACTTTCCGTAGGGACAAGGGACGACAATGAAGAACCTGCTGATACTGATGTTTGCGTCCGTGAGCCTGCTGGCCACCATCTGGATGACCCTGGCCGCGCCGGCCGTGGCCAGCCTCTGACCCGAGATCTCTGCTGAGGAAAGCGCCATGGCTGACAAGCGTGTCGATGTCGCGACCTTTGCCAAGGACTGCCTGCCTTTGATTGATGAGGTTCAGCGTGACCGCATCGCAGTGACGATCACAGTCGCGGGCAACGACGTCGCGGTTCTCGAGCCGATGCACGAAGGCGCCGAACGATCGATCATCGGCGCGATGAACGGCACAGTGCTTCGGTATGATGATCCGACCGGCCCACTATAGAGCCAGCCTCTGAGCTACGGCAGCACCGTCACCGTGATCGACTCCACCTGCCGCACGCTGCGCTCGGGTTTGGCGTCGGCCTCGAGGACCAGCCGCCAGGGCCCTTCGTTCGCTTCCAGCGGCGCGCCGACGCGGCGGTCCGCGAGAATGGCCGCGCCGGGCCGGAAGGCCGGGTCCAGTTCGGCGATCGAGAAGACGGCGCGGTAGCCGTCCTTTCCCTTGACCACGACATAGGCGACCAGCGGCTTGCCGTGCAGGCGCGGGCCCAGCGGCACGGCCGCCTCGCGCAGCACCGACAACAGATCGACGCCCTCGTAGGCGGTCTTGCCGGCCAGCTTGGCCGCGCCACGCGGCAGGTCAGCCAGCCTCGCGGCGGTGAAGGTCGTGACCTCGCCCTCGCCGTTGGTCACCGTCAGCGTCTGCGCCGCCGCGGCGACCGGCGCCAGCAGCAGGGCGGCGGCGAGTAGCAGGCCGCGGATCATGCCGCGACCGTGCCCGCCAGCGCGGCCGGCCGCGCCATCATTGCGGCGTACCAGCGCTTCACATTCGCCATCTCTTCGGGCACCGCGAACTTGGCCATGCGGGAGAAGTCGATCGAGCAGGCGGCCAGGATGTCGGCGATGGTCACGCGGTCGGCGGCGATGAATTCGCTCTCGCCCAGCCGGCGGTCGAACACCTTCAGCGAGCGGGTGGCGCCGGCGCGGTTGCTGTCGGCGATCTCGGGGATCTGCTTTTCCAGCGCCGCCAGGGCCGGGTGGCTGTGGCGGACGGTCATCATCAGCGGCGTGGCCAGCATCATCTCGGCGCGACGGGCCCACATCTCGATGATCGCCGTCTCGCGCGGCTCGCGGCCGAACATGTTGGGCTCGGGAAAGACGCTCTCCAGATACCGGCAGATGGCGACAGACTCGGTGACCGCCGTGCCGTCATCCATCTCCAGCATCGGCACGTTGGCGAGGCCCGCCTTGGCCAGATACTCCGGCTGGCGATGCTCGCCGCCGAAGATGCTGACGTCGATGATCTCGACCTGCCCCTCGGCTTCCGCGCCCTTCTCGGCCAGGAACCAGCGCACGCGGCGGGGATTGGGCGCCCTCAGGCTGTCGTAGAGCTTCATGGGCGTTTCCCTTGGCCTGGTTGTCGTCTCAAAGAATACCAAACAGCTCGCGCGGCATGGCCCCGACGACGGCGGCGGTCATGCAGGTGGCCAGGAAGCCGGCGACCAGGGCCTTCCAGACCAGGCTGGAAATCTCCGCCCGGCGCTCGGGCATCAGGACGCCCATGCCGGTGACGGTAATGCCCACCGAGCCGACGTTGGCGAAGCCGCACAGGGCGTAGGTCAGGATCATCCGCGTCCGCTCGCTCATCTCGCCCTCGGGCACCGCGCCCAGCTGGATGAAGGCGATGAACTCGGTCAGCATCAGCTTGACGCCGAGCAGGTAGCCGGCCTTGCCGCTTTCGGCCCAGTCGATGCCCAGTGACCAGGCCAGCGGCGCGAACGCCACACCCAGGATCCGCTCCAGCGTCAGGGGCGCGCCGGCGACGTCGGGCGCGAGGCCCAGCAGCGCGTTGCCGATGGCGACCAGCGCCACGAACACGATCAGGATCGCCGAGATGTTCAGCACCACCATCAGGCCGTCGGCCACGCCCTTGGAGATGGCGTCGATCGAGCTCTCGTATTTCAGAAGCGAGGTGTAGTCGACGTTGACCCCGCCCTCGCCCTTCTTCTCGGGCACCATCAGCCGGGCCAGCAGCACGCCGGCCGGGGCCGAGACGACCGAGGCGACCAGCACATGGGCGGCGGCGTTGGGCAGGACGTCCTTCAGGATGGTGGCGTAGGCCACCATGGTCGAGCCGGCGACCGTGGCCAGGCCGACCACCATCATCAGGAACAGCTCCGACCGGGTCAGCTTGTCGAGATAGGCGCGGATGATGATCGGCGTCTCGACCATGCCGACGAAGATGTTGGCCGCCGTGGCCGTGGCGGAGGCGCCGCCCATCCCCATGGTCTTCTCGAACAGAAAGCCGAAGCCCCGGATGATCAGTTTCAGGATGCCCCAGTGCCAGAGCAGCGCGGACAGGGCCGAAATCACCAGGATCAGCGGCAGGACCTGAAAGGCGAAGACAAAAAGCCCCTGCGGGTTCTCGACCATATAGGGCTGGACGCCGCCGCCGAGGTAGCCGAACACGAACTGCGTGCCCTGGGCGGTCGCCGCGCCGAGGCCGTCGACCGTGGCGCTGATGCCGACCACCACGCTGCGCGCGGCCGGCAGGCCGAAGAGCACCAGGATCAGCCCCAGCTGCACCAGCAGGGCGCCGATGGCCAGGCGCCAGGGGACCCGCTTGCGGTCCTCCGACAGCACCCAGCAGATCAGCAGGGTCAGGGCGATCCCGACCAGGCTCTGTGCATTTTCCGGCCGGAACATGGTCACCCCTTCGACGCCCGACTCCCCCGTCCGCGCCTCAAGCCTCGATTGACTACAATCCGGCCAGCCGGCGCAAGGTCGCGGAGAGCGACTTGCCGGACTCGGGGACAGGTTAAGGTGTCCCTTGGGACGTCTTGACCTGTCCCCTCACACCTTCACGGTGTCGGCGGGACATGAAATCATGTCCCAAGGGACACGATATCACGTCCCCAACTTGCTCCAGTAGGCATCGCCGCCGGCCTACTTGCCGGTCATCAGCTCCTTCACCAGCGCATCGCGGCCGTAGACCTGGGTCAGGATCTCGGTGATGGCGGCGCTGGAGACCACGACCGTGCGGTTGAGAACCGGATCATAGCCATAGGCGCCGCCCAGGCTGTGGATGTTGCCGTCGAAGGCCGCGCCGATCACCTCGCCCTTGGCGTTGACCACCGGCGAGCCGGAATTGCCGCCGATGATGTCGTTGGTTGTCGTGAAGTTGTAGACGACGCCCTTGTTCAGCCTGCCTTCCGCCGCGATCCAGCTGGGCGCGAGGGCATAGGGCGCCTCGCCGGTGGCGCGGTCGAACTTCCCGCCGATCGTCGTGAACGGCGTAACCTCGGTTCCCCGGTGCGTCCAGCCGGCGACCTTGCCGTAGGACAGCCGCAGCGTGAACGTCGCGTCCGGATAGATGCTGTCGCCATAGACGGCGAAGCGGGCGCGGGCGATCCGCTCGGCGGCGCGGTCGGTCGGCCCCTCGACCTCCCGCTCCCAGGCGGCGCGCGTGGCGCGGGCGGCGGCGTCCATCTGAAGCACATAGCGGATCAGCGGGTCTTCGGAGGCCCGGACGGCGGCCATGCCGCCGTCCCAGAGCGCCCGACGCACCGCCGGATCGGCGAGCTTCGTGCCCGAGACGAGCCGCGCCGAGAGGCCCTCGGGACTCTCGCGCCCGAGCACCGCGGCCTGGTCCGCCGGCGACGACGCCAGATATTCCCGGCTCTTGAGCAGCCAGTGTTCGAGGTAGAGCTGCTCGAGCGGCGCCTCGATGGCGCGGGCGGCGGTCAGGCGGCGCTCCTCCATCGCCAGGCGGCTGTCAGCGAACTCCGGCAGGCGCTCGGCGGACGGCTTCTCACGTTCGGCGGCGGCGCGAACCAGGCCACGGGCCCAGCTGAACAGCAGCGAGCCACGGCCGGCGTCGGACTCGAGCTGGCGGTAGCCGAGGAAGTTGGTCGCATAGGCCTCCTGCGCCCGCGCGATCTCGCCCCAGGGATCGCCGATCTCGGCGGCCAGGGCCGGATCGGCGGCGATCTTCGCCCTCAGTTCGGCCTCCTGGGCGCGCTTGGCGTCCATGAAGGCCTTGTCGTTCAGCGCGAACTGGCGGCCGAAGAAGACCTTGAAGCCGTTCTCCAGATTGAAGATCGGATCGGCGACCAGCCTCTTCTCGGTCGGGCCGCGACGGCCGTACTCGATCAGTCGGCCCCGCAGCTCCGACCGCTGCAGCTGGCCGACCGGGATGCTGAGGTCGCGGTAGGATTCCAGTTGCGAGACCGTCAGCAGGCGCTCGGTCGAGCCCGGGTTGCCCGGAACGAAGGTCGGCTCGCCCGCCTTCGGCGCGGCGGTGGTCCACCTGAGGAAGTTCGGCGTCTTCGCCGGCTTGCCGCCCTCGTAGACGCGCAGGAAGGCCGAATCCAGATTGTAGCGGGGGAAGTTGAAGTTGTCCGGGTCGCCCCCGAAGAAGGCGGTGGCGAACTCCGGCGCGAACACCATCCGCACGTCGCTGTAGCGGTGGTAGCGGTACACGACGTACTGCCCGCCCCGGTACAGGCTGGTCGTCTGGCAGCGGCCGGCGGCGACGCCCTTGCAGGCGGCGCCTTCCGCCGCGGCGGTGACGGCGTCACGCGCGGCGGTGAAGGCGGCGCCGCTCTTGCCGGCCACGGCGGCGCGGACCTGGTCGGTGATGTCGGTGGTCTCCATCAGCACCTCGGCCGACATCCCGGCGCAGGAGCGTTCTTCGGCGCGGGTGGCGGTCAGAACGCCGTCCTTCAGGTGATCCTTGTCGGCGGAGGACAGCTGAACGAGGCAGCTGGTGATGCAGTGGTTGTTGGTCAGCACCAGGCCGGCGGAGGACACCACCGATGCCGAGCAGCCGGGGATCCGCACCGACGCGGCGCGCAGCCGTTGGAGCCAGGGATCGTCGACGGTGACGCCATACTCCGCCTTCACGCGCGCGGCGGGGAAGTTCTCGAAGGTCCACATGCCTTCATCGGCGGCGGCCGGGGCGGCGGACAGGATCAGCGCG
>JBIKTU010000111.1:0-6361 GCA_044347965.1 Caulobacter sp. | reverse complement strand
TAAGTACCAACATTTTTGTAAGTATCAAAAAGAGAGGCCCGCGCGGTGGAGTTCGTACCCGACGTATTGAATGAGAAGTGCGGATCGCGATCGGTCTTGAACCATGTCACCAGCCGATGGGGGGGCTTGGTGATGATCGCGTTGATGGATGGCACCTTGAGGTTCAGCGCGCTGCGCCGGAGGATCGGAGGCGTCTCCGAACGCATGCTCACGCAATCGCTGCGCCTGCTTGAGGACGACGGCATGATCGAGCGGATCGCCCATCAGGTCGTGCCGCCGCATGTGGACTACCGACTGACGCCGATGGGGGCTGAGGTCGCGCGGATCGTTCTGGATCTGGCGCAGTGCATCGAGGCCAACCTGGAGAACATCGCCCGGTTTCGGAACAGCAGGGCGGAGGCGCGATCAGGCGAAGGGTCCTGATCATCCGGATCAGCCCCTTGCCGCAGCCGCGCTCCCGTCAGGGACCGAACCGGGAGCCGAGCTCACCGCCGCCAGTCGATCCTGTGCGCGATCCGAACCGCGCTGATGTCCATGTGGCAGGCATAGCACAGGATGTCGACGCCAGTGTCCGCGGCGCGTTCCAGGGCGGCCGCGAACGCCGGGTCGAGGTCGCCCGCCGCCGAGAAGGCGTCGCAGTCCGTGCGCTGGATCACAAACAGCGCCACGGCCCGGTCACCGGCGCGGACCATGGCCTCCAGCTCGCCCAGATGCTTTGTCGACCGCGCGGCCACGCAGTCGGGGAACTCCGCCAGCGGCGGGGTGCGCGACAGGTGGCAGTTCTTGATCTCCAGCCAGCAGCGCTCGCCGCGTCCCGTCTCCAGCAGGAAGTCCACCCGGCTGGCCTCGCCGTATTTCACCTCGCGCCGGTGGACGTCGTAGCCGGTCAGCTCGGGGATGGCGCCCTCGGCCAGGGCCTCGGCGACGAGGCGGTTGGGCAGCATGGTGTTGACGCCGACCAGGGCGCCGGCGGGCGTCTCGACCATCTCCAGCGTATGGGCCAGCTTGCGTTTGGGATCGTCCGACCTGGACAGCCAGACGCTCAGCCCCGGCATGTTGACGCCCAGCATGGCGCCCGGGTTCGGACAGTGGGCGGTGATCTCCTCGCCGCTGTCGAGCGTAACATCGGCGAAGAATCGCTTGTAGCGGCGGACCAGGACGCCGTGGCTGAGCGGTTGCGGGAAATCCATGCGGTCTCTAATCCGGAGATGGACGCAGGTGTAGAAAAGGTCGGGACCTATGGCGAGCCATGAACGTGTGACCGCGGCCGTCCTGATCATCGGCGACGAGATCCTGTCGGGGCGGACCCAGGACACCAACCTCAACGCCATCGCCCGCTATCTCGGCGTCCACGGCGTCGACGTCGCCGAGGCCCGCGTGGTCGGCGATGTCGAGGACGAGATCGTCGCGACGGTGAACCATCTGCGGGAGCGCTACGACTACCTGATCACCACCGGCGGCATCGGCCCGACCCACGACGACATCACCGCCGACTGCGTGGCCCTCGCGTTCGGCGTGCCGCTGTACGAACACCCCGAGATCATCGCCATGATGGAGAGCCGCTGGCAGGGCGAGCTCAACGCCGCCCGCCGCCGCATGGCCCGTGTGCCCGAGGGCGGCAGCCTGGTGAAGAACCCGGTACAGGGCCCGCCGGGCTTCCAGATCGGCAACGTCTTCGTGCTGGCCGGCGTGCCCTCGATCATGCGCGGCATGCTGGAGGACGTCGGCCCCCGGCTGAAGGGCGGCGCCGTGACGATCTCGCGCACGGTTCGCGTCGACGGCTCGGGCGAGGGCGTTATCGCCGCGCCGCTGGAGGCGGTGGCCAAGGCTCACCCCACCCTGTCGCTGGGCAGCTATCCGTTCTTTTCCGGCGAGGGATACGGCTCCAACCTGGTGGTCCGGGGGCGTGATCCCGAGGAGCTGGCCGCCACGGTGATCGAACTGGAGGCGGCATTGCGCGCGGCCGGGGTGGCGAATGTCACCCATCTTGACTCCGTGTGACGGCGCGGGTTTCAACTGTGGCGGTTTCAGTTCCGGCGGTCTTGAGAGGATCCCGTATGCGTCGCGTGTTGTTTTCCCTGGTCGTGACCGCGTTGGTCACGGCGGCCCTTCCAGCCGGCGCGGCGGGCGAGCCGGAAGCTCCTCCGACCGTCGAGGCGCCCGCCGAGGCCCCGCCGCCGGCGCCCAAGCCCAAGCCTGACAAGGACGACCCCGACCGGATCGTCTGCGTGCGCCAGCATGTCGTGGGCAGCAACCGGCCGCAGAAGGTCTGCATGACCGTCGCCGAGCGCGACCGTCTGCGTGACGCCACCGCCCGCTTGCTGTCCGATCAGCGCGGCGGCTCCGCCCCGCCTGCCGGCCCCGGCATTCCCTGAATCGCGCCCTTCGACGCTGATCACGCGACATCTGTAGCGCCCGCCCGCGTCCGACGCTAAGTCGGGCCTGCACGGGGACGTGGCGGAACGGTAGACGCAGCGGACTTAAAATCCGCATCCGCAAGGAGTGTGGGTTCGAGTCCCACCGTCCCTACCAGGGCCGGCGCATGCCGCCGGCCCGTGCTCCAGACAGCAAGAAGCCCGCCGCGAGGATCGCGACGGGCTCCAAAGCCTGAAGGCGTGTCGAGCCTAGGGCAGGACGGCCTTAAGCGACAGGGTCACGCGGCTGTCGCAGATCGTGCCGCAGTTCAGGTCGTTGTCGTGGTAGCGCAGGTCGGCCGAGAGGGTGTCGTTGAAGGCGTAGCCCACGCCGACGTTCCAGGTCGAGTAGTCGCCGCCGGCGTCGAACGTCTGGCTGCCGATGGCGCCGCCGATCGTCCACTTTTCGGCGGGCGAAACGCTGGCGTTGACTTCGTAGTAGACGGCCGAGCCGATGCCGCCGAAGAACTCCGGCGAGTAGTTGACGGCGGCGCCGAGGGTGGCGGGGCCGGCCGGAACCGAGGCGGCGGCCTTCAGTTCCCAGAAGGCGTAGTCGGCGCCGGACGGCTCGTTCACGTAGCCGTAGTAGAGGGCGGCCAGGTCGAAGGTCACCGGACCGGCGGTCGGCTTGATGCCGGCATAGAGGTCGATCTCGGCGTCGGTCGAGTCATAGAAGTCGACGTTGGAGGCCCAGGCGCCGGCGTAGAAGA
Organism: Caulobacter sp.; assembly: GCA_044347965.1. Lineage (GTDB taxonomy): Bacteria > Pseudomonadota > Alphaproteobacteria > Caulobacterales > Caulobacteraceae > Caulobacter. The sequence goes on along the minus strand of JBIKTU010000111.1, from coordinate 3,237 downwards.
TGCCGCTGCTGAAATCGACGCCGCCGAACAGTTGCGGACCTTCGTCGGTTTGCGAAACGCCGCGCCACACGTAATCGGAGGCCACGCCGACGTTGAACGAAACGTCCTGGGCGTAAGCCGTACCGCCGAGGGCGAGAGACGCCGCGGCGGCGCAGATGGCCAGTTTAAGAGCTTTCATCGCTATCCCCTTGTTGTTAGCGCCGAACGGATCCAGGCCGCGCCGGCGTCGCCCCCGTCGTGCGACGTCAGGCGAGTCTCAGAGTGGTCGAAGGCTTCCGATCACCCTACCGGCAGGGCGCGCGCGACAGGAATGACGCGCCCGACTGTCGGCATTTTGAGCGTCCCGGAGGCAGTTCGCCCGATAAATGGGCGCCGAATAGTCGCATCGTCAGGCGAATGCTGCAATGCGGAACCGCATCGCCCGGCGTTGGCGATCCGTAAACCGGCGGCTCAGCGCATCGACATCGAAGCGAAACCCAGGTGCGTGCCGGCGTCGACAAGCAGGGTTTCGCCCGTCACATGCCGCGAGGCGGGGGCGGCCAGGAACACCGCCGCCCCGGCGATATCCTCCGCCGTCGAGGCAGCCTTGAGCGGTGTGGAGCGGATCACGCCTTCGCGCATGCGAGACACGGTGTCGTCTGCCATCGCCTTGCCGAACCACGGCGTGTCGATGAAACCGGGACAGATGGCGTTGACCCGGATATTCGGCGCCAGGCCGCGCGCCAGCGACAGGGTCAGGGTGGTCATGGCGCCCTTCGAGGCGGCGTAGGGCACCGACGATCCGATACCCGTCACCCCGGCGATAGAGGCGGTGTTGACCACCGCGCCGGGCTGGGGCGCTGCTTCGAGCAGCGCGCGCGCGGCGCGGACCATCTGGAAGGCGCCGACCACGTTCACTCGATACAGGCGAAGGAAGTCTTCGGCGTCGACGGCGTCCAGGTCGCCGTGGTTGGGCGCGAACTTGGTCACGCCGGCGTTGTTGAACAGCGCGTCGATGCGGCCGAAGGGCTCAGCGGCGGCGGCGATCCTGCGGCAGTCGGCGTCCTCGCCGACGTCGCCCTGCACCAGCACCGCCTTGGCGCCCTGCGCCTCGCACAGCCGCCCGGTCTCCTCGGCCTCGGCCTGGCTGGAGGCGTAGTTGATCACCACCACGGCCGCGCCGCGCGAGGCTGTCTCCACCGCGATCGCCCGGCCCAGGCCCGTCGAGCCGCCGGTCACCACCACCACGAAGCCGTCGAAATCCTTGCCGGACATGTCTCTCTCCCTTGCTTTGCTTCTCCCTACACCGGTGCGGTCGCGCTTGTCGCGAGGGGGAGGGGGGACTAAATCGCGGCCATGACCGATCATCTGACCCAGCTGGGCCGCATTGTCGACGCGCCGGCCCGCCCCGAGGACGCCGTGCTCGAGCGCGTGCCCAATCCCCAGGCCGATACGCTGTACCTGGCCCGCTTCACGGCGCCGGAGTTCACGTCCCTGTGCCCGGTCACCGGCCAGCCGGACTTCGCCCACCTGGTCATCGACTACGCGCCCGGCGACTGGCTGATCGAATCCAAGTCGCTGAAGCTCTACCTGGGCGCCTTCCGCAACCACGGCGCCTTCCATGAGGACTGCACCGTCGCCATCGGCCGCAGGATCGTCGAGGTCGCGCAACCGAAGTGGCTGCGGATCGGCGGCTACTGGTATCCGCGCGGCGGCATCCCCATCGACGTCTTCTGGCAGAGCGGTCCGGCGCCCGAAGGCCTCTGGCTGCCCGACCAGGGCGTCGCGCCCTATCGCGGGCGGGGCTGATCCATCTCTGACGACGCTGTCTCGAATGTCGAGGCGAAGTCTCGTGCGGCGTCCTCGACAAAGCCGTTTTGCCGGGGCGGCGGTGACTGGTCGGTTCTGTGGGTGACGAACAGTTCCTCGAAGCCTCCCGGATGGAAGGCGACGAGAAGGTTCACCTCTGCGCCGGACAGATTGGCGAATCCGTGCCGAGCGCCGGGCGGAACCCGTACTAGATCGCCGGCTGTCAGATCGGTCTCCGTCTCACCGAGCAGAAACCGCAACGTGCCGCTCAGGACGAGGAAAGTCTCCTCGATGTCGTCATGGCGATGCGCGCCGAAGTCGGGAGGGCCGGCTACAGGGTCGCGCGCGGCAATCCGATACTCCATGAGTGAGTGGCGTCCACCGGTGTCCTTCCCGAAAATCAGAACGCGACCGCTGTCGGGCCCGTCCTCGAAGGCCACCCCGCCCGACTGTCGGACGACAGGGCCGCTCACGGTCGCCACACCGTCGTCAGCGCCGCCATGTCCGGGCGGACCCGCTCCTGAGGCGCCTCGGCGGCCGTGCCCATGAACACGAAGCCGGCCACCCGCTCTTCGTCGGCCACGCCCAGCGCGGCACGGGCCCCGGCGTCATAGGCGTACCAGTCGGTGATCCAGTTGGCGCCGTAGCCCATGGCCAGGGCGGCATAGGTCAGGGTGGTGCAGACGGCTCCGGCCGACAGCAGCTGCTCCCACTCCGGGATCTCGCCCGGCGTGGTGCGCGAAATGACCGCGACGCCCAGCGGCGGGGTGCGCAGCTTTCCCAGCTTGGTGATCAGCCTGGTCGCGTCCGGCCGGGCGGCCGCCAGGGCCTCAAGCCGCGCCGCATAGGCGTCCTTGCCCGCGCCCTCGAGGATGATGAAGCGCCAGGGCGCCAGCTTGCCGTGGTCGGGAACCCGGGCGGCGATCGTCAGCAGATCGGAGAGCTCATCCGGCGTTGGGCCGGGCGCGCGAAGCGCCATCGCCGAGGCCGAGCGGCGACGGGCGAGGAAGGCCAGCGCCGCGGGCGCGGACACGATGGGGAGCGGCTCGGCGAACGCCGGGGCCAGGGAAACGCCTTGGGTCAAGCGAGCCTCGAAGTCAGGTGCTGGAAGGTTCCGGCTTGTCCTCGAACACCCCGCGTAGCTTGATGCGGGCTTCGGGGGGCAGCAGCCGGAAGCGGCTGTCGTACTCGGGGGCCCGCTCGCCGTCGAGCGTTGCGACCGCGGTGATCTCCCCGGTCGCATCGTCTCGGGTGAAGGCCTCGCAGGCCACCTTTCCCTCAAGGTCGGACATCGTCTCGCGCATCACCATCAGCATGGCGGCGGCCTGCTCCCTGGTCGCCCGGACGCCGGCTTCGAGGAAGGCGATGTCCATCTCGGCGAAGCGGTAGGTCCAGCACAGCTTGCCGCCTTCAAGTTTCGCCGTGTTGCGCACGACCATTTCGAAGTCG
>JBIKTU010000109.1:0-6391 GCA_044347965.1 Caulobacter sp. | reverse complement strand
GCCCGCCTCAAGGACCACGTCGAACAGGCCACCGCGCGCGGGGTCTTCGGCTCTCCCAGTTTCATCACCGCCGACGGCGAGCTCTTCTGGGGCAACGACCGTCTGGAACAGGCCCTCGGCTGGGCCCGACAGCACACAACTCAAAACACCTTTGGGGAACACGCCTGATGGCCGTCCTGAACGAAGAACAGACCATGCTCCGCGACGCCGCCAAAAGCTGGGCGCAGGAGACCTCCCCCGTCAGCAAGCTGCGCGCGCTGCGTGACAGCGGCTCCGGCGCGCCGTTCGACGCCGCCGCCTGGTCCGAGATGGGCCAGATGGGCTGGGCCGGCGTGATCGTGCCGGAAGAGCACGGCGGCAGCGCCTTCGGCTACCTGAGCCTGGGCCTGATCCTGGAGGAGACCGGCCGCACCCTGACCGCCTCCCCGCTGCTGTCGACCGCCCTGATCGGCGCTTCGGCCCTGACGCTCGGCGGCAGCGACGCCCAGAAGGCGGAGTGGCTGCCGAAGATCGCCGAGGGCGCGGTCGTCACCGCCCTGGCCGTCGACGAGGCCGCCCACCACGCCCCCGAGCGCATCGCGCTGAAGGCGGAGAAGAGCGGCGACGGCTACGCCCTGACCGGCAAGAAGACCTTTGTCATCGACGGCGACGCCGCCGACCTGCTGATCGTCGCGGCCCGCACCAGCGGCAAGCCCGGCGAGACGGCGGGCATCACCCTGTTCCTGGTCGATCCCACGGCGGCCGGCGTGAGCCGCAAGCACCTGGCCCTGGCCGACAGCCGCGGCGCCGCCGAGATCACCTTCTCCGGCGCGGCCGGCGAGGTGCTGGGCGCCGTCGACAAGGGCTGGGACGTGCTGGAACCGGTCCTCGACCGCGCCCGCATCGGCCTGTCGGCCGAGATGCTGGGCAGCGCGCTGCAGGCCTTCGAGATCACGCTGGACTACCTGAAGACCCGCACCCAGTTCGGCCAGGTGATCGGGACCTTCCAGTCACTGCAACACCGCGCGGCCAAGATGTTCACCGACCTGGAGACGACCCGCTCCTGCATCGAGGCGGCGCTTGAGGCCATCGACGCCGGATCGACCGACAACCGCGCCGCCGCGTCGATCGCCAAGTGCAAGGCCAGCGAACTGGCGCACCTGGTGACGAACGAGATGGTCCAGATGCACGGCGGCATCGGCATGACCGACGTCCACGACGCCGGCCTGTTCCTCAAGCGCGCCCGCGTCACCGAGCAGCTGTTCGGCGGGGCCGGCTACCACCGCGACCGCTTCGCCACCGTCTCGGGCTTCTAGAGGCCGCGGCCAACCGTGCCCGTCCGTCGCCGGCGGGCGGCGCTGATGAACTTGTCGCGGACCTCGTTGTAGAGGCTCCGAGGCAGGAGGCCGATGCTGACGGACGCGATGTCCTTTCCTGGCAACGGACGCAGGTCCGGGCCAGGCCAGACGAACCTGTTGGCATCGGTCAGCACGATCCAGGATCGCTGGTCGTCGAGACCCAGCCGCCGCTTGGTGGCAGGCGGCAACTCGACCGCCAGGTCCGGATCCGCCTGTGGCGCATGAGTGATCGGGAGAACCGTCACGATCATCTCGCCGTCCTTGCTTTCCACTGCCAGCAGCACGGCGCAGGGGCGATCCTTGCGACCTTCTTCCTGACCCTTCGCCGCCTCGTCCCGCCACAGGAAGCTGTAGCGGATCACCAGGCCCGCGACCGGTGTCGGTAGCGGCAACTACCGCGTCTCGCCGTCGAAGCCGGCCGCTGCTTCCGGGGCTTCGGAACGGGCGATAGCGGTCAGATCGGCGTCGTCGAAATCGGCCAAACCCAGGACTTGCCGGTCGCGCCGCTTCAGGCGCAGGTACTCCTCGGCGGAGATCAGCACCGTGCGATCACGGCCGTTGCGCGTGACTGTGACGGGACGGGTCAGCGCGATGTCGGCGTAGCGGCCGACCTCCTTCTGGAACTCGGTGGACGTGACGCGGAGCGGGTCAGACATGGCCAAAGTCCGGAGGTTACGGAACATGTGGATGATGTACTCGCCCTGGTCGGAGTTCAAGTCCAAAGCCCCCGCCCACTTCCCGAAGGCCCGGGGTTGGCGCAAGCTCGGCTGACAAAAGAGGGCATCTCAGCATGGACGTTTCAGGCACGGTCGCGGTTATCACCGGCGGCGCCTCCGGCATCGGCTTCGGTATCGCCTCGGCCCTGGCGAAACGCGGAGCAAGGGTTGTTCTGGCCGACATCGAGGCAGAGCGCGCCCTTGCGGCGGCGGACACCCTGCGGGCCCAGGGCCTGGAGGCGACCAGCTGCTATCTCGATGTAATCGACCAGGCCAGCTGGGACGCCACGGCCGACCTGGCCTTCGGCCATTGGGACCAGGCCCCGCAGCTGCTGTTCAACAACGCCGGGGTCGGCGGCGGGACCACCGTCCATGAGACCCCGGAGCGGATCTGGGACTGGGTGTTCTCGGTCAACATCCGCGGCGTCTATCTGGGGGTGAAGACCTTCGCGCCGCGGATGATGGCCAGCGGCCTGCCGGGCAGGATCGTAAACACCGCGTCCGAGCATGCGCTGGGCCTGCCGCCCACGCCGCGAGGCGGGGTCGCGGCGCCCTACACCGCCGCAAAGCATGCGGTCATGGGCTACAGCCTCTGCATGCGCCGGGACTTTGTCGGCACCAACCTGACGGCCGGCGTGATCTGCCCCGGACTGGTCGAGAGCGACATATGGAACTCGTTCCGTAACCGGCACGACACGTTCGGCGGCGCCCGCCCCCGCGTCATCGACGGCCCCAACCCCATGGCCCACGGCCTGCCCGCCGCCACCGCCGGAGAGCGCATCGCCGATCAGGTGGAGAGCGACGCCTTCTTCATCTTCACCAACGGCCCGGATGAGGCCGAGGTGCTGGATGACTACACCCGCGAGGCCGGCGCGGCGATGGCGGCGTTCCGGGAGCGTTACCCGGACTGACCGCATCCCTGCCGGCCGTCCGGGATGACCGGGCGGCCTACGCCTTCCGCTTGAACGGCGGCGGCTCACGGCGGCCGCCCTGGCGCTCCAGCATCCAGCCCGGATACTCGGGCGGCAGGGCGCTGGCCGCGTCGAGCGCCGCCATCTCCTCGACGGTCAGCTCGATGTCGGCGGCGGCAAGGTTGTCGTCCAGCTGCTCCACCGTCCGGGCGCCGATGATCACCGTGGTGACGAACGGCTTGGCCAGCACCCAGGCCAGCGCGATGCGGGCCACCGATACGCCCCGGGCGTCGGCGATCACCTTCATGGCGTCGACACAGTCCCACGCCCGGTCGCGGTTGACCGGCGGGAAGTCGAAACTGACCCGCCGCGCGCCGTTCGGACCCGCGCTGTCCCGGGTGAACTTGCCCGACAGCAGGCCGCCGGCCATCGGCGACCAGACCATCAGCCCCATCTGCTGGTCCTGCAGCATCGGCACGACGTCGCGTTCCAGATCCCGCCCGGCGATGGAATAGTAGGACTGCACCGTCTCGAAGCGGGCGTAACCGCGGGCGTCGGCGATGCCGTGCGCCTTCATCATCTTCCAGGCCGACCAGTTGGAGCAGCCGACGTAGCGGACCAGGCCCTGGCTCACCAGGTCGTCCAGGGCCCGAAGGGTTTCCTCGACCGGGGTGACCGGGTCGTTGGCGTGGATCTGGTAGAGATCGATGTAGTCGAGCTGCATGCGGTCCAGGCTGGCCCTGACGGCGTCCATGATATGGCCGCGCGAGGCGCCCTTGTCGTTGGGCCCGCTGCCCATTTCGCCGAAGCATTTGGTGGCGATGACCACGTCCGAGCGCTTGACCCCGAGGTTGCGCAGCGCCGCCCCGACCATCTGTTCGGACTGGCCGGCCGAATAGACATCGGCGGTGTCGATGAAGTTGACCCCGCTGGCCAGCGCCCGGCCGATCATGTCGTCGACACCCTTCTGGTCGACAGCGCCGATGGCCCCCCAGATGCCCGTCGCTTCGCTGGCGAAGGTCATCGCCCCCAGGCAGATTTCAGAGACGTACAGGCCCGTGCGGCCAAGTCGGCGGTACTTCATGTGTTTCCGTTCCCTGTTCACAGGCCCGATAGACAAGGTCAGACTATCTGACGTCGAACTTGCGACGCTGATGTAAAGGAGCGTCGCTATCGAGGCCACCGCCTGCGAGTGCTCAAGCGCCGTACGCAAGACCGGCGAGCGGCCGCCGCCGGACCCGTTCAAAGGGAAGCGGGCCTAGCCCGTCAGGGACCGCCAACCGACATAGGCGGCGGTCGCCAGCACCATCAACGCGAACATGCGACGGGCCAGCGGCGCGCGGTCCGCAAGCGCTCGCGATACAGGGACGGCGGCGATCGTTCCGGCGGCGCCGCCCGCGACAAGCGCCGCGAACAGGCCCCAGTCCACAAGGCTTGAGGCGGCGTAGCTGATGCTGGTCGCCGCCCCGAACAGGGTCACCGAGATCAGCGACGACGCCGCCGCATTGGCCAGGGTCATGCCGGTCGCCGCCATCAGGCCCGGCGCGATCAGGAAGCCGCCTCCGATCCCGAAGAAGCCGGCGGCCAGACCCGTGACGACGCCGAGCGGGGCCAGCTTCAGCGTCATCATAGGGGTCAGCCGCACGCCCGGATCACCGTCGCCCTTGCGCGGCACAAGCATGGAAACCGCGACGGCGGCCATCGCGACCGCGAACCAGATCATGAGATCGCCGCCGTCCATGCGTTTGGCCACGGCGGCGCCGACCAGGGCGCCGGCCAGGCCCGAGACCCCGAAGACGATCGCGCACGGCCATTTCACCCGCCCCGCCCGCGCCTGCATCGCAAGACCGGCGAGGGCGTTGACCGCGACCGCCGCCGAAGCCGTACCGATGGCGACGTGGGCGTCCGCGACGCCTACGACGTAGAGCAGCAGAGGCGTTGCCAGCACCGACCCGCCGCCGCCGAAGACAGACAGCAACAGGCCGATCACGGCGCCGCCGGCGACCGCCGCGGCGAAACTCCAGAACTCGACGGGCATGGCGTCAGGCCGCCCGCCGGTTCCAGGGCGCCAGCGCCAGCAGCCGCGCCATGCCGCAGAAGCCTGTCGCGCCGGCGAAGGTCAGCCCCGCACCGACGAAGCCCGACAGGACGAAGAAGGCCGGATGAGCGACGAAGCCGAACAGGACGCCGGACATGACGAGCATGCCGGCGACAATGTGGACCTGACGGGTCATCTCCAGCGGCGCCGACCGGTTGGTCTCCACCGGCAGGCCCATCTTCCCCCAGTTGTCGAGCCCGCCCTCGAGCACGAAGGCGTCCCCGTCGACGGCGGCGGCGAGGCGGTCACAGTTTGCGCCCGTTCGCATGCCCGTCCGGCAGGTGAAGATGACGTCGGCGCCGGGCTCGATCCGCAGGTGGGCGCTTTCGAATGACGACAGGGGGCGGGAGAGAGCGCCCGGGACATGGCTGCGCGCGAACTCGTCAGGCTCTCGGATATCGACCAGGACAGCGGCCCTGGTCTTCAGGCGGGAAGCGACCTCAGCGGGCGCCAGGGGGGTCAGAACAGTGGTCATGGCTTATCCTCATGTCCGGGGGACAGAAGATCTCCGCGAGCGTCCCCACCACCCGCACCGCAGCGGGGTCCTCGATCCTGTACCGGATGGTCTGGCCTTCGCGGCGGGTCGCCACGAGGCCCTCCTCCCGCAGCACCGCAAGGTGCTGGGAAAGAGCCGACTGCGAAACGCCGACCCGGGGCAGAAGTTCCCCGACCGACAGCTCGCCATCCGTCAACTGGCACAAGATCATCAACCGCCGCTCGTTGCCGAGCGCGCGCAGCAGCTTTGCAGCCTCCGCGGCGCTGGCCTCGAAACGGGTGATGTCGAAGTTCGCGAGATCGAACATGATCGCCATATATGCGCTATTGCTAATTTAGCAAGTACTAATATATATGAGCCACCCTCACGGAGGCTCACGCCATGACCCCGAACGTACAGGCCTTCTTCGATAAGGCCACCAACACCGTCACCTATCTGGTGAGCGATCCGGCGACGAAGGCCGCCGCCATCATCGATCCGGTGCTCGACTTCGATCCCAAGGCCGCGCGCGTTTCGACCACTTCGGCCGACGCCCTGCTCACCGCCCTGGCGGATCAGAAGCTTGCCCTGGCCTGGATTCTCGAGACCCACGCCCATGCCGACCATCTCTCGGCTGCAGACTATCTCCGTTCAAAAACCGGGGCGAAGGTGGTGATCGGCGCCCATATCCGCACCGTGCAGGAAGCGTTCGGCGCCCTGTTCGAGACCCAGGCGGATGGCCGGGTCTTCGACCGCCTGGTCGAGGAAGGAGAGACCCTCCCGCTGGGCGCTCTGGAGATCAGCGTGCTTCACACGCCCGGCCATACGCCGGCCTGCGTGACCTATCGCATCGG
>JBIKTU010000108.1:0-6404 GCA_044347965.1 Caulobacter sp. | reverse complement strand
CTGCGACGGCGTCCATGTCGGACAGAGCGACGCCAGCTACGCCCAGGCCCGCAAGCTGGTCGGCAATGAGCGGATCGTCGGGGTCACCTGTCATGACAGCCGGCACCTGGCCATGGAGGCGGCCGAGGCCGGCGCCGACTATGTCGCCTTTGGAGCCTTCTTCCCGACCACGACCAAGGACGCCAGCTCCCGGGCCGAGCCTGAGATCCTGACCATCTGGCAGGAGACCATGGAGGTCCCCTGCGTCGCCATCGGCGGCATCACGGCGGAGAACGTCGCCATCGTGGCCGCGGCCGGGGCGGATTTCGCGGCGGTCAGCGCGGGCGTCTGGGCCCATCCGGAGGGGCCTGCGGCGGCCGTGGCGGCGATCAACGCGGCGATCTCTAGGGCGTAGGGCGACGACGTTCTTCTCCCTTCCTCCTCGATGGAGGAAGGGTCGGGGATGGTGGTGAGCGTAGGGCCTGCAACGTTCCACGCGAGAGGCTCAGAGCCCGTTGAGCCTCGTACGTAAACTCAGAGGCCGCACCACCACCCCTGCCCCTCCTCCATCGAGGAGGAGGGGGACAAAGTCTGGAATCGTCCCCCACCTTGCTATTGCCCCCCCTCATCGCTAGGTTCCGCGCCCAATTTCCAGCCCCTTTGCGCGAACCCTAATCCCATGGCCAAGATCAACGGCAACACCATCAAACCGGGCATGGTGCTCCAGCACGAGAACGGCCTCTGGGTCTGCGTGAAGGCCGCGCATGTGAAGCCCGGCAAGGGCGGCGCCTTCGCCCAGGTCGAGCTCAAGAACCTCATCGACGGCCGCAAGCTCAACGAACGCTTCCGCTCGGACGACAAGGTCGAGCGCGTGACGCTCGAGCAGCGCGACAACACCTACCTGTACGCCGAGGGCGACATGCTGGTGTTCATGGACAAGGAAAACTACGAGCAGATCACCCTGCACAAGGACTTCGTCGGCGAAGACCAGGTCCGCTTCCTGCAGGACGGCATGACCGTGGTGGTGGAGTTCCACGAGGAGCGCGCCATCGGCATCGAGCTGCCCGAGCAGGTCGTGCTGACCATCGTCGAGGCCGACGCCGTGGTGAACGGCCAGACGGCGTCCTCGTCCTACAAGCCGGCCAAGGCCGACAACGGCATGCGCATCCTGATCCCGCCCTACATGGAAGCGGGCGAGCGGGTGCTGGTCTCGACCGAGACCGGCGAATACGTGCGCCGCGCCGACTGATCAGAGATGTCCGCCGCCTCCTCCCTTATCGCCTCGATGATCGACGCCGCCCGCAAGGCGGCCCGGGGCCTCGCCCGCGACTTCGGCGAGGTCACCGAGTTGCAGGTCTCGAAGAAGGGCGCGGCGGACTACGTCTCGGCCGCTGACATCAAGGCCGAGCAGGTGCTGTTCGAGGCCCTGACCAAGCTGCGCCCCGGCTACGGCTTCCTCGGCGAGGAGCGGCCGGAGATCGAGGGCACCGACAAGACCCACCGCTGGATCGTCGACCCGCTCGACGGTACGACCAACTTCCTGCACGCCATCCCCCACTTCGCGGTCAACATCGCGCTGGAGCGCGACGGCCAGATCGTCGCGGCGGTCACCTACAACCCCATCACCCATGACACCTTCTGGGCCGAGAAGGGCCGCGGCGCGTGGCTGGGCAACGAGAAGCGCCTGCGCGTCGCCGCCCGTCGCACACTCGACGAGAGCCTGCTGGCCACCGGCATCCCGTTCATGGGCGTGCCGGGCCACGGCCAGTTCCTCAAGGAACTGCACCAGATCAGTCAGCGGGTCTCCGGCGTTCGCCGCTACGGCGCCGCGGCGCTGGACCTCGCCTGGGTCGCGGCCGGCCGCTTCGATGGCTTCTGGGAGCGGGGTCTCAAGCCCTGGGACACGGCGGCGGGCCTGCTGCTGGTCACCGAGGCCGGCGGCAAGGTCACCGACCTGCGGGGCGAGCCCTATGTCCCCGGCGCGGGAAGCATCCTCGCCTCGAACCTGGAACTCCACCCGCTGATCCTCGACAAGCTCGAAGCGGCCGCCTGATCGTCAACGGGCAGAGCGTCGGGTCCGATCAGAAGCGCTCGCCGCGCATGACGGAAACATCGCTGACCGACACGACGCCCGGGTAGGTGCGGAAGTAGTCGCTAAGCCAGTCGAGCGCGGTCTGGGTCGCCGCTTCCCCGCCGATCGCGATGACCAGACAGGCTTCGGCGTCCGTGACGCCTGTCTGGCGCCAGGCGCCGTGCGCGCCGGCGCCTTCCATGCCCAGGAACACGCTCCAGCCCTTGAAGCCCGCCTCGCCGAGCATGGCTTCGACGTGATGCAGCGCGTGCTTTTCGATGAAGATGTCGAGCTTCTTTCGTTGCGTCAGGTTCACGGAGCTACCTCACCAGGAGTTGGGCCGCCGCATGATAGAGCGGGATGCCGACAACGAGGTTGAAGGGAAAGGTCATCGCAAGCGACATCGGGATGTAGACCCCGGCGTCAGCCTTCGGCAGCGCCATGCGCATCGCGGCGGGTACGGCGATGTAGGAGGCCGAGGCCGCCAGAACGGCGAACAGGGTGGCGTCGCCGACGGACATGCCCACGGCCCTGGCGGCCAGCAGCGCGGCGGTGGCGCTCAGCATTGGCCAGACGACGGCGAAGGCCACCAGGCCGGGTCTGCGCATCGGCGCGTCCGCCAGCCGTCGCGCCGCGATGATGCCCATGTCGAGCAGGAACAGGCACAGGGCGCCCTGGAAGATCGCGCCGCTCACGAACCCCGAAAGCCGGTCCATGCCCCGCTCGCCGGTCAGGAGACCGACCACGAAACTGCCGACCAGAAGGACCGCCGCCCCGTTGAGCAGGACTTCGCGCCAGAGCTCCGGCTTGAAGCGGGCGCCGGGATCACGCGCCCTGGAGCCGACGATCAGCAGGGCGGCGAGAATGGCCGGAGTCTCCATCAGGGCCAGAACCGCCGCCATATGGCCGCTGAACTCGACGCCGAGCGTGCGCAGATATTCGCTGCCCGCCGCGAAGGTCACCACCGAGACGCTTCCGTAGTGCGCCGCGGTCGCGGCGGCGGTGACGCGTTCGACCCCGCACAGCGTCCGCAGAGCCAGGTAGGCGGCGAACGGCGCAAGGAAGCTGAAGGCCAGTCCAAGGCCGCCGGCCGCCAGAAGGCCGCCGGTAAGGCCGCTGGCCTGGGCTTCCACCCCGCCTTTGAAGCCGATGCAGAGCATCAGGTAGAGGGACAGGGCCTTGGCGGCCTGGTCGGGGATCGACAGGTCCGACTTGGCCCACCCTGCCAGGGCGCCGAGCGCGAAGAACAGCAGGGCTGGAGCCAGGAGATTGGCGCTCGCCGCGTTGAGGGCGGTCTCTAGCATCTCCGCCCGCCCTCAGCGTCATGTTGCCCGTCGCGCATCATCAAGTCAGCCTCCAGTTCCGTCTGGGGCCTGCGTCGCCGGTGCAGGTCCAGTCCGGGGACTTAGACCCGCACAGGCGCGCTGTTCAATGCTGCGAGTCCGCTTTTGCGCGAGGCTCGTCGTCTGGGGGCGCCGCTCCGATCACCCGGCGCGATCAACGGCCGCCGCCGGCGTCCGTGTCCGCCAGATCGAGTAGACGATGCCGGAGGCAAGGATGGCGAAGGTTATGCCCAGCGACCATTCGGCCGGGAACTTCGACCAGCCCATCAGGTCAGCGACAAAGATCTTGCCGCCGATGAAGATCAGCAGCACGGCCAGCGCCTGCTTGAGGTAGGCGAAGCGGTGCAGCACGGCGGCCAGGGCGAAGTACAGCGCCCTCAGGCCGAGGATGGCGAAGATGTTCGAGGTGTAGACGATGTAGGGGTCGGTGGTGATGGCGAAGATGGCCGGAACAGAGTCCACGGCGAAGATCAGGTCGGCGATCTCGATCATCACCAGCGCCAGGAACAGGGGCGTGATCCAGGTGACCACCTTGCCGCTGACAGGGTCCGGCGCCCGGACGAAGAAGCGCTCACCATGCAGCTGATCGGTGACCCGGAAGCGGCGCCGGACGAGGCGCAGCAGCGGATTGTCGCCCAGGTCCTTACCCTGCCCTTTCCAGAACAGCATCTTCACGCCGGTGAACACCAGGAAGGCCGCGAAGATGTAGAGGACCCAGCCGAACTCCGAGACCAGGGCGGCGCCGAAGCCGATCATGATCGCCCGCAGCACGATGACGCCCAGGATGCCCCAGAACAGCACCCTGTGCTGTAGCTCCCGCGGGACGGCGAAGTAGGTGAAGATCATCGCGATGACGAAGACGTTGTCGATCGCCAGGCTCTTCTCGACCACGAAGCCGGTCAGGTACTCGACGCCCGACTGCGCTCCGAGCGAGGCCCAGACGAAGCCGCCGAAAGCAAGGCCCAGGGCAATGTAGCCGGCCGACATCAGCAGGCTTTCGCGCACGCCGATCTCGCGGGCCGTGCGGTGCAACACGCCGAGATCCAGCACGAGCAGGACCACGACGGCCGCCAGAAAGGTCAGCCACATCCAGACCGGCTGACCCAGGAACAATGATCCGAGACTATCCATGCAAGCACCCTCCTCAAAGCAGGACCGGGGCGCTCGACGCAGGGTGAGGGCGGCTGGGGGAACCGGACCCATGCATCGAGCGCACCCGATGCGGTCCGACATCACGATGACCATGCATCGTCAGAGGGGCCCGGGCCGCGACAGTTGAGTTGGGGCCGTCATTGCCGAAGCGCAAGACCCCCTTCACCGAATTCTCTCACCGCTTGACGAAGGCGTCACAGGCCGTGGCTAATCCCGGGCCATGACCCTGACCCGTCGCGCCTTCGCCGCTGCTTCCGCCGCCCTCGCCGCCACGCCCGTCCTTGCGCGCGGCAGGCCCCGCCCCCTCGTCATCGCCCATCGCGGCGCCAGCGGCGAGCGGCCGGAGCATACGCGCTCTGCCTACAGGCTGGCGGTCGAGCAGGGCGCCGACTTCATCGAGCCGGATCTGGTTATCACCCGGGACGGCCATCTCGTCGCGCGGCACGAGAACGAGATCGGCGGCACGACCGATGTGGCCGGGAAGGCGGAGTTCGCCGCGCGCAAGGCGACAAAGGTGATCGACGGCCAGTCCGTCGAGGGCTGGTTCACCGAGGACTTCACCCTCGCCGAGCTCAAGACCCTGCGCTGCCGCGAACGGTTGCCGCGGCTGCGGCCCGGCAACACCGCCTTCGACGGCCAGGACGTGATCCCGACCTTTGACGAGGTCTGCGCGATCGCGCGCGACATGGGCGTGGGCGTCTATCCGGAGATGAAGCACCCCCGGTACTTCGCCTCGATCAGCCTGCCATTCGAACAGCGGATGGCCGATGCGCTGAAGGCCAACCGGCTCGACAGCGCCGACGCAAAGGTTTTCGTCCAGTGTTTCGAGGTCGCGCCGCTGAAGACGCTTCGGCCGCTGACGAAGGCGAAGCTGGTGCAGCTGATCGACAGCGAGGGTGCGCCCGCCGATGCCCCGGGCTTCAGCTATGCCGACATGACCAGCGCCGCCGGCCTGAAGGCGATCGCCGCCTATGCCGATGGCGTGGGGCCGGAGAAGGGCTATGTCGTGCCGACGGACGGCCAGACGCTGCTGCCGGCCACCGCCTTCGTGAGCGACGCCCACGCGGCCGGGCTGAAGGTTCACCCCTGGACGGTGCGGGCGGAGAACTACTTCCTGCCGGCCGCCCTGCGCATCCCGGCCGGCGCGACGGCCGACGCGGACATGGTTCGCCATGGCCGGGTCGACGCTGTGCTGGAGGCGCTGTTCAAGGCCGGGGTCGACGGGGTCTTCTGCGACTCCCCCGGCCTCGCCGACGAAGCGCGCAAGGCGTGGATGTACGCGTGATCAGACAGCTCGCCGCCGCGGCGGCTCTTATAGTCGCCCTTGTGGCCGCCCAGGCCCCCGCCCAGGCGCACGTCGGCGACATCGCGTCGCGCTACGTGCAGCTCAGCCTCGAGATCGGCGAGCACGAGGACGGCTACATCGACGCCTACTACGGGCCCCCGGCCTGGCAAGCGGCGGCGAAGGCGTCGAAGCGGACGCTCCCCGAGCTGGCGCGGGATGTCGACTTCCTGCTGGCCGAGCTAGCCGAGGACGAGGCGGGCGCCGACATCGCCGGCGACACCAGCGGGTCGCTCACCCACGAGCGGATCGCCTTCCTGCGCGGCCAGCTGATCGCCGCCCGGACCCGCCTGCGCATGATGCAGGGCGAGAAGCTCGGCTTCGAGGACGAGGCGGAGGGGTTGTTCGGGGTCCGGCCGGTGCTGAAGCCGCTCGCCGCCTACGACGCGGTCCTGGCCGACATCGAAGGGCTCGTCCCGGGCGAGGGGCCGCTGTGGCAGCGGGTCGACGCCTTCAACGACCGCTTCGTCGTGCCCGCCGACCGGCTGAAGGCGGTGATGGACGCCGCCATCGCCGA
>JBIKTU010000107.1:0-6476 GCA_044347965.1 Caulobacter sp. | reverse complement strand
TCGGTCCAGGACCCGTCATAGACCGGCACGCGGTCCTTGCCGATGCGGGCCAGAGCCAGCGACAGCATGGCCGCTGTGATGCCCGAACCGCAGGTGGTGATGATCGGACGGTTGAGATCAACGCCGGATTTCTCAAAGATTGCCTTGAGCTGCTCCGCGCTTTTCACAGTACCGTCGGGCGCCAGGATCTCCGAGGCAGGCACATTGAAGGCGCCCGGCATATGGCCGCCACGCAGGCCCTCGCGCGGTTCCGGGGTCTCGCCCGTGAAACGGCCGGCGGGCCGCGCATCGACAAGCTGCTCCTTGCCCGACGCCAGCGCACGCTTCACCTGGCCGATGTCCCGGACCAGATCGTTGCTGTAGCGGACGGTGAAGTGGCGCTCTCGAGGCTGCGGCGGGCCGTCGGTGATCGGCCGGCCCTCGGCGATCCACTTGGGAAGGCCGCCGTCCAGGACGACCACGTCCTCGTGCCCCATCGCCCGGAAGGTCCACCAGACCCGCGCTGCCGAACGCAGGCCCAGCTGGTCGTAGATGACCATGCGCGAGCCGTCGCCCAGGCCCAGCTTGCGGACCCGCGAGGCGAACTTCACCGGGCTGGGCAGCATGTGCGGCAGGCCGGACGAGTCGTCGGAGATCTCGTCGATGTCGAAGAAGACGGCCCCGGGGATATGGGCCAGCCTGAACTGCTCCAGCGGGTCCTTGTCCTCCTGCGGGAAGTACCAGCTGGCGTCGATCAGCCGTACGTCCGGCGCGCCCAGGTGGTCAGCCAGCCAGGCGGTGGAGACGAGCGGATCGGGCATGCCATTATTCTCCTGAAAGCCACCCGGGTACGGGCAGGCCGCGCTCCTTCAGGAACGCCGGATTGAAGATCTTCGACTGATAGCGCGAACCGTAGTCGCACAAAATGGTCACGATGGTGTGGCCCGGCCCCATTTCACGCGCCAGCTTCACCGCGCCGCCGATATTGACGCCGGACGAACCGCCCAGAACCAGGCCCTCGTGCTCGGCGAGGTCGAAGACGGTGGTCAGCATCTCCTCGTCGGAGACCTGGAACGGATGGTCGACGACCAGACCCTCGAGGTTGGCGGTGATGCGGCCCTGGCCGATACCCTCGCTGATCGAGGAGCCCTCGGCCTTCAGCTCGCCGTGGGCGTAGTAGTGGTAGAGGGACGCGCCGTAGGGGTCGGCGAGGCCGATCTTCACGCCGGGCTTGCGAGCCCGCAGCGCCGCGGCCACGCCGGCCAGGGTGCCGCCCGAGCCGACCGCGCAGACAAAGCCGTCGACCTTGCCGCCGGTCTGGTCCCAGATCTCCGGACCCGTGGTCTCTTCGTGGGCCCGGCGGTTGGCGACATTGTCGAACTGGTTGGCCCAGACCGCGCCGTTCGGATCGGTCCTGGCCAGCTCCTCCGCCAGCCGGCCAGAGTAGCGTACGTAGTTGTCCGGGTTGGAGTAGGGGACAGCGTCCACCTCGACGAGGTCCGCGCCCGCCAGGCGGATGGCGTCCTTCTTCTCCTGGCTCTGGGTGCGCGGGATGACGATGGTGGTCTTGTAGCCGAGCGCCGAGGCGACCATGGCGAGCCCAATGCCGGTGTTGCCGGCCGTTCCCTCGACAATACGACCGCCGGGACGCAGCAGGCCCTTGGCCTCGGCGTCGCGGATGATCCAGAGGGCGGCGCGGTCCTTGACCGACTGGCCGGGATTGAGGAATTCGGCCTTGCCCAGAATCTCGCAGCCGGTCGCCTCGCTGGCGGCCTTGAGGCGGATCAGGGGGGTGTTCCCGATCAGGTCGAGAACGCTGGCGGCGTAGGGCATGGAGACATCCGGGCGCCCGTAGACCGGGCTGTGTTGATCCGGTCAACATCGTGAGCCGTACCCGGATCGCAACCCCAGAATATCTGAAAGCCTCCGTGTGTCCCAGTCCGCACCCGCCCTTCGCCTCGTCCTGGGGGATCAGCTGTCGCCCGGCCTGTCCTCGCTGGCGGACGCCACCCCTGCCGACCTGATCCTGATAGCCGAGGTGCGGGAGGAGGCGACATACGTCCGCCACCACAAGCAGAAGATCGCGCTGACCTTCGCCGCCATGCGGTCGTTCGCGGCCGGGCTGGAGGCGCGGGGCCTGCGGGTGCGCTACGTTCGAATCGACGACCCGGCCTCCAGCGGCGCGATCACAGGCGAGCTGGAGCGGGCGCAGGCCGAGGCCGGGCCGTTCGGGCGGGTCATCATCACCGAATGCGGCGAATGGCGGCTGCAGAGCGCGCTGGAGGCCTTCGCGTCGCGCTGCGCGGTCCCGGTCGAGATCCGCGACGACAGCCGCTTCCTGTGCAGCCGCGCCGGGTTCGAGGCCTGGGCGCGGGACCGCAAGGAGCTGCGCATGGAGTGGTTCTACCGCGATATGCGTCGCCGCACCGGGCTACTGATGGACGGCGACCAGCCGGCCGACGGCCGCTGGAACTTCGACGCCGAGAACCGCAAGCGCCTGCCGCCGGGTCTGCGGGCGCCGCGACGAAATCGTTTCGAACCCGACGCCGTCGCCCGCGAGGCCATCGCTGACGTCGAGCGGCTTTTTCCCGACCACTTCGGCACGCTGGACGCCTTCGGCTGGCCGACCACGGCGGAACAGGCGGAGGCGGCGCTGGACCACTTCCTGCGTGACGCCCTCCCGCTGTTCGGCGACTGGCAGGACGCCATGGCCACAGGCGAGCCGTTCCTGTGGCACAGCCTGGTCTCGACCGCGATCAATCTGGGCCTGCTCGACCCGCTGGAGGTGTGTCGCCGGGCCGAGGCGGAGTGGCGGCAAGGCCGGGCGCCGCTGAATGCCGTGGAGGGCTTCATCCGCCAGATCCTCGGCTGGCGGGAGTTCGTGCGCGGGATCTACTGGCTGAAGATGCCCGAGTACGGCCGCCGCAACGCGCTCGAGGCCGACCGGACGCTGCCCCGGCTGTTCTGGAGCGGCGAGACCGACATGGTCTGCGTGCGCGAGACAGTGATCGCCGCCCGCGACCATGCCTACGCCCACCACATCCAGCGGCTGATGGTCACCGGCAACCTGATGATGCTGCTCGGGGTGCATCCGGACGCGGTCGACGACTGGTACATGACCGTCTTCGCCGACGCCTACGAGTGGGTCGAGATGCCCAACACCCGCGGCATGGCGACTTTCGCCGACGGCGGCATCGTCGGGTCGAAGCCCTATGCGGCCAGCGGCGCCTACATCAAGCGGATGAGCGACCACTGCGGCGGCTGCCGCTATGATCCGGCGGTGCGGACGGGGGAGGGCGCCTGCCCGTTCAACGCCCTCTACTGGGATTTCCTGATCCGCAACGAGACGCGTCTCGGCGGCAACGCACGTATGGCCATGCCCTACCGCAACCTGGCGCGGTTCAGCGACCCCGAGCGGGCGGCGATCCGCACGTCGGCGGAGGCGGCGCGGGAGCGGATGGGGGCGGTGGTCGCTCCCGGCTGATCAGGCCTTCCCCACGCTCAGCTGGATCACGTCCGTCCGCTCGGTGCGGAACCCCGCCTCGCAGTAGGCGAGGTAGTAACGCCACATGCGGCGGAAGCGATCGTCGAACCCCTGCTTTCGGATATCGTCCCAGGCGGCGTCGAAGCGGACCGTCCATTCGGCCAGGGTGTCGGCATAGTCCTGGCCGAAGCGCATGACCGACTGCCAGTCGAGGCCAGCCCGATCGATCTCCTGCTTCAGCCGGGTCTCGCTGGGCAGCATGCCGCCCGGAAAGATGTACTTCTGGATGAAGTCGGCCTGGCGGCGATAGACCCCGAACAGCTCGTCGCGGATGGTGATGATCTGCAGGCCGGCGCGGCCGCCGGGCGAGAGGACCTCGTTGACCTTGTTGAAGTAGGTCGGCCAGTAGGCCTCGCCGACCGCCTCGAACATCTCGATGGAGGCGACGCGGTCGAACTGGCCCTCGACGTCGCGATAGTCGATCAGGCGGATATCAGTCTTCTCCGCAAGCCCCTGTTCGAACAGACGTTTCCGCGCGAAGTCGTACTGTTCCTGGCTGATGGTGATGCCGGTGACCCTGGCCCCGACCTCCCTGGCTGCGAACTCGGCGAATCCACCCCAGCCGCAGCCGATCTCGAGCACGCTCTGGCCGGGTTGCAGCGCCATGGAGCGGGCGAGGGCCGCGTATTTCTGGTGCTGGGCCTGATCCAGCGGCTGACCGGGCTTTTCGTAGACGGCGGCGCTGTAGGTCATCGTCCGGTCCAGCCACTTCGAATAGAAGTGGTTTCCCAGGTCGTAGTGGGCGTGGATGTTCTTGCGGCTGCCCTTGCGATCGTTCCGGTGCAGCATGTGCATCACGAAATTGACGGCCCGCACGATGGGGTTGCCCTCGACCAGCACATTGAGCCGGTCGAAGTTCATCGCGAACCCGGTCAGCAGGTGCGCCAGGTCCGGCGTGTCCCACTCGTCGGCCATATACCCCTCGGCGAAGCCGATGGCGCCCGCCGTCATACATCGGCGCAGGAACCGGTAATCCTTGACCTGGATGCGGATATCAGGCCCGGGCTCGGTCCCGGTGCAGCGAACCTGCTCGCCGGTGGGGAGCATCCAGACGACGGAGCCATAGCGCCAGTTTTCGGCGCAGATCCTGACGACAGTGCGAAAGACCGGCGGCGCGCTACGCAAGGCCGGAATGTCCCAGCCGGGGCCGCTGGAGGCGGGGGTAAGGTCCGTGATCGTCATCGGCGCTCCCTTCCGTTGCGGCCAGGGTAACATCGTTTTCTCGTGCAGGGCGAGCTTCGAGCGCCGCCGCGCTGGTCCCGATGTCGGGGCCAGGCGGCCTCGGGACAAGGCGGACGCCCTTCACGAAGAGGCGAAGCGCCTGCCAGTGGATGCCGCCGACGACCTGCAGGGTCATCAGGGGAAAGCCAAGGAAAAGCCGTAGCATACGGGCGTCTGTCAGCGGCTTGCGCTCGGCGCGGAGGGTGGCTGTGAACTCGGCGCGCCCTTCGGCGTCCGTCTTGACGATGGCGAGGTCCAGATCCTCGCCGGGCGGGCTGACGTCGAAGCGGTACGCTCCGTCCACCCCGTAGAAGGGCGAGACGAACAGGCTCTTGTCGGCGGTCTGGCGCTGAAACCCGCGCCCGCTGGCCGGGGCGACGTAGGCGTGGGTCTGTCCGAAGGTGGAGTTGACCTCGTAGATCACCGCCTCCAGGGCGCCTGCGGCGTCCTCGACATAGACCAGCGAGATCGGGTTGAAGACAAAGCCCAGCACGCGCGGCATGGCTAGCAGGCGGATGCGGTGCGCTGTCGCGGTAACGCCCGCCTCCGCCAGTCGCTCCATGACCCAGCCGCGCAACGGACGGCCATCCCGCCAGCCATGATCGCGGTCGTGGTAGCTGAACAGACCGAAGCGGCCGCGCCGGATCATCCGCAGGAAGCGCAGGTCCTCGTCGATCCGGTCGACGTCCAACAGGAGCTGGAACAGGCGATAGCGGAAACCGTGGGTCACCGCCCCGGTGCGGCGGTGAGTGGTCTCGCCCTCGTAGAGCCAGGCGCTCATGCGGCCTCGCGCAACGGCGTTTGGGGATCGATGTCGGCGACCCTGTGGTCGATGAAGTCCCAGGGGACCTGCCCGCCGAGAGCCAGCGCCGCCTTGACGCCCGAGGTGATCCCGTCCTCGTGGAAGCCATAGCCGAGCCAGGCTCCGGCGTACCAGACGCCGCCGCGGCCCTGGATCGCACCGAACCGGCGCTGGGCGGCGAGGGCGGCGGTGTCGAACTGGGGATGCTCGTAGTCGTAGGCCCCGAACGTCAGGGCGGGATCCGGCTCGGGGCCATTGAGGCTGACGAACAGCGGCCGGGCGGCGTCGATGCCCTGGAGATTGTTCATCCAGTATGTGACGTATGGCGCTGTTTTTTCGTCGGAATGATCGATGTAGTTCCAGCTGCCCCATGCCTGCTGACGCCTGGGCATAAGGCGCTGGTCGCGGTGCAGGGTCGCCCGGTTTGGCGCGTAGCGTATGGCCTCCAGCAGCGCGGCCTCCTCGCTGTCGGCATCCTCGCCCAGCAGGCGTCGGGCCTGGTCGGAGTGACAGGCCAGGATGACGTCGTCGAATCGTTCTTCATGGCCGGAGGCGTCGCGGACAATGACGCTGCCGCCCTGCCGCCGCACGGAGACGACCGGCGCGCCGGCGCGGATCGAACCGTCGAGGGCCTGCTCCAGCTTGCGGACGTAGGACCGGCTGCCGCCGGCCACCGTGCGCCAGAGCGACGGGCGGAACTGCAGCAGGCTGTGGTTTGACAGGAAACGCAGGAAGCTTCTGGCCGGAAAATCACCGATGCCGGTCTCTGTCGTCGACCAGATGGCCGCGCCCATCGGCAGCAGGTAGCGGTCACGAAAGCCATTGCCGAACCGGCGCATCTTCAGCCAGGCGCCCAGGGTCAGGTCGTCGATATCGGGGCGCAACAGCTCGGATCGGGCCAGCGCATTGAAACGCCCGATGTCGGCCAGC
>JBIKTU010000106.1:0-6490 GCA_044347965.1 Caulobacter sp. | reverse complement strand
GATCTGGGCCTTGCCGGTTCCGTCGGGCGCGACGCGCCAGACCTGGCGCGACCCGGACTTGCCGGACAGGAAGTAGAGCCACTTGCCGTCGGCCGACCAGCGCGGCGCGCCCGGCGCCCTCTCGTCATCGCTGATCGCCACCGGCTTGGCGCCGGCGGCCTTGCGGTCGAGCAGCCACAGGGCGTTGACGCCCTTGTTGCCGTCCCAGTCGGTGGTGCGGACGCTGTAGGCCACCCAGCGGCCGTCCGGCGAGACGCGCGGATCGGTCAGCCGTTCCTGGGTGGCGAGATCCTTGGCCGTGAAGGGCCGGGCCTGGACGGCCGTGGTCGTGGCCAGAAGCGCGAGCGCGAGGCCCGCCGCCGCGAAGAGACGCATGTGGGTGGTTCCCGAAGATGATGTGGAGGCAGGCTAGGGACAGATAAGCGATGGCGCAACGGCCTCCCTCCCCCTTGTGGGGAGGGACAGGTCCGCGCAGCGGACCAGGGTGGGGCAAGGGATGGCCGCCTTCAGCGCCGGGTGAGGATCGCTGCTTGCCCCACCCGTCTCGTCTCGCTTCGCTCGCCGAGCCACCCTCCCCATAAAGGGGAGGGAGAACTACTCAGTACCCCACCGCCCGGCGCATGGAGGCCCGCATGAAGTCGGCGGGCGGGTCGGTTTCGGCGAGGACGGCGTCGCGGATGGCGCGGGGCTCGCCGAACAGGTGGCCCTGGCCGAAGGCGAGGTCGAGGTCGAGGATGTCGACGATCTGGCGCTCGCTCTCGACCTTCTCGACGATGATCTCCACGCCGTAGCGGCGGGTCAGGCGCGAGAAGTCCGAGGCGTGCAGGTCCGGCAGCGACTTGATCACCAGCCGGCCGTCGGTCTCTTCCAGCTGGTCGAGCAGCATCTGGGCGCCGACCTTGATGAACTTCACGTCGGCCCGGGCCAGGTCCTGGTAGTCGAGGTCCAGGTCGTTGACCTTGTCGAGGCTGAAGCGGAAGCCGAGATCGGCCAGGCGGGCCATGTGCCGCGCCTCGACCGCGCCACGCCGCGAGAAGGCCGACTGGCCCAGTTCGAAGATCAGCGCGCCGGCCATGTCCTTGTTGGCCGACAGGAAGTCGAGGAACTGCGGGAAGAACTGCTCGTCCGACAGGCTGGCCAGCGAGATGTTGCAGAAGATGCCGACCTTGCGGTCCTGCTTGGCCAGGCGCCGGACGATCTGCACGCAGCGGAACAGCAGCAGGTTGTCGATGGCCGCGACCAGACCCTCGGGTTCGGCCACCGCCAGGTACTCGGCCGGCATCATCACCCGGCCGCTGTCGTCGCGCAGGCGCGAGAAGCTTTCGTAGAAGACCGTCCGGCGCTGCGGCAGCGACACGATCGGCTGCAGGTACAGATCGACGCGGTTCTCCGCCAGGGCGGCCTTGACCGTGTCCAGCAGGGCCTCGGACTGCGCCGACCGGCCGAAGGCATGCATCGGGGCGGCGGCGACGCGGCTGGACAGCTGCGCCTCCATCTTCTCGGCCATGCGCTGGACGGTGTCCTCGAGCATGTGGACTTCGCTGGACAGTTCCTCGGAGCGGCGCAGGGCGTCGACGGTGACCGTCTCGACCACCTCGGTCAGGCGGGCGTCGACCTTTTCCAGCTGGTTGGCCAGGATCAGGTGCGCCTCGCGGATGGCGCCGAGCTCGCCGCGCAGGCTGGCGAGATCCAGGCCGCGCGCAACCAGCAGGTAGATCACGCCAAGCACGCCGATGCCGGCCACGAAGCCGGATACGCCCGCACCCCATCCACCCCCGGCGCGCCATATGGACAGCGACAGGATGAGCGCCAGGCAGAGGAACGCGGCGCCAATCAGAACCTGAGTGAGTCGCTGCATTCAGCACCCGCCCTTGCGAATCGTCGAGGACAGTATCCGACGCGGACGATCATGGTGTCGATTGTATTAACGCCGCATGTTCAAGATCGCTCGTGGGTGCATCGACAGCCGCCCACGCGGCTGATAATCACTCGCAAGTTTTGTCGGGCATCCGGACATCCGCACCTTGACCCCTACCCAGCCTGACCCCTCCGCCCGCTTCCTGAGCGATGCCAAGCCGGGCGTGCGCGGCGTGATCGTCCGGGTGCATCCGCATGAGGACGCCCGCGGCGCCCTGACCGTCGAGGAACTCGAGCGCCGGCTGCTGGAACTGGGCTTTGTCGAGGGCGCGCAGGTCGAGGTGCTGCACGAGGGCCTGTTCGGCCACGACCCGATGGCCGTGCGTCTGGACGACAGGCGGGTGGCCCTGCGCCGCCGCGAGGCCAGCGCCGTGGAAGTCGCCTTCGAGGAGGCCGGGCTTTGACCGCCGCCGCCGTTCCCGGCTCCAGGCGCATGGCGCTGGTGGGCAACCCCAACAGCGGCAAGACCGCCCTGTTCAACGCCCTGACCGGAAGCCGGCAGAAGGTCGCCAACTACGCGGGCGTCACCGTCGAGCGGAAGGAGGGCCAGGTCACCGCGCCCTCGGGCCGGGTCATCCAGGTTCTGGACCTGCCCGGCACCTACAGCCTGCGGGCGCGCAGTCCTGACGAGGCGGTCACCCGCGACGCGGTGCTGGGCCGCCTGGCCGGCGAGGCCCCGCCGGACGTCATCGTCTGCGTGGCGGACGCCACCAACCTGCGGCTGGTGCTGCGGCTGGCCCTGGAGCTGAAGCAGGTCGGTCGGCCGTTCGTGCTGGCGCTGAACATGTACGATATCGCCCAGCGGCAGGGCCTGCGCATCGACCTGGAGGGTCTGTCCCAGGCTGTCGGCGCGCCGATCGTCACCACGGTCGCCACCCGCAAGCGCGGCATCGAGGACCTGGTCGCCCAGGCCGAGAGCCTGGCCATGACCGTGCCACCGACCGAGAGCACCTGGCGCGAGCCGACCGCCACTGAAATTCGCCAGGCTCACGCCGAGGCGCAGCGGATCATGAAGGCCCACGTCAGGCCGGCCGAGCGGCCCGACACCTGGACCGGCCGTATCGACGATGTACTGCTGCATCCGGTCGGCGGCCTGCTGATCCTGTCGACCATCCTGTTCATCATGTTCCAGGCGGTTTTCGCCTGGGCCTCGCCGGCGATGGACGCCATCGAGGCGGGCTTCGGCTGGCTGGGCGGCATTGTCGCGAGCGTGACGCCCGACGGCCTGCTGCGCAGCCTGATCGTGGACGGCCTGATCGCGGGGGTCGGCAGCGTGCTGGTCTTCCTCCCCCAGATCCTGATCGTCTTCTTCTTCATCCTGCTGCTGGAGGACAGCGGCTACATGGCCAGGGCCGCCTTCCTCATGGACCGCCTGATGGGCGCGGCGGGCCTGCACGGCCGGGCCTTCATCCCGCTGCTGTCCAGCCATGCCTGCGCCATTCCGGGCGTGATGGCCGCCCGGGTCATCGACCAGAAGCACGACCGGCTGACGACCATCCTGATCGCCCCGCTGATGACCTGCTCGGCGCGCATCCCGGTCTACACCCTGATCATCGGGGCCTTCATTCCGGACCGTACGGTCTGGGGGGTCGTCAACCTGCAGGGGCTGGTGATGTTCGGCCTCTACGCCAGCGGCATCGTCTCGGGCCTGATCGTCGCCTTCGTGATCCGCAACGTCTTCTGGAGGACGGCTTCGGAGCCGTTCATGATGGAACTGCCGACCTACAGACTGCCGGACGCGGGCAACCTGCTGCGCAACCTGATGCAACGGGCGGGCGTCTTCATCAGCCGCGCCGGACGGATCATCCTGCCCTTGATGGTGCTGGTCTGGGTGCTGTCGACCTTCCCCTATGCGCCGGTCGGCGCGACGGGGCCCGCCATCGACTACAGCTTCGCCGGCATGATCGGCCACGCCATCGAGCCCTTCCTCGCTCCCATCGGCTTCAACTGGCAGATGTCGATCGCCCTCGTCCCGGGCATGGCCGCTCGCGAGGTCGCCGTGGCGGCGCTGGGCACGGTCTATGCGGTCGGCGACGTCGAGGGCGCCGGCGGCGCGACCTTGAGCGCCATCCTGGCCAGCCAGTGGTCCCTGGCCTCGGGCCTGGCGGTGCTGGCCTGGTACGTGTTCGCGCCGCAGTGCCTGCCGACCCTGGGCGTGGTGAAGCGCGAGACCAACGGCTGGCTGTGGCCGACGGTGATGTTCGCCTACATGTTCGCCCTGGCCTATCTGGCGGCCTTCATCACCTACCGCGTCTCGCTGGCCATGGGCGGGGGCTGATCGCCCCCGGCCCGGGCCAGACCCTTGCCGTAGGTCAGCCGCCGCCAGACCCACTCCAGCGGGCCCATGCGGAACCGCGACAGCCACAGCGGCGACCAGACCAGCTGAAGCGCCCAGACCGCGAAGACGACCAGCCACAGCTGGGCATGGTCCATGGAGCCGAAGAGCCCCAGGCCCCGCCCGCCATAGAAGATCGTCGTCATGATCAGCGACTGCGTCAGGTAGTTGGTGAAGGCCATCCGCCCCACGGCGGCGACGGGCGCCAGCAGCCGCCGGGCCGGCGCCGCCCTGATCAGCAGGATGGCCGCCGACGCATAGCCCAGCGTGATCACAAGGCTCAGAAGCTCGTTCGCCGCCCCGTACCGGCCGCCCGACTGTGGCTGGGCGAAGTCGATGGCCAGCTGGGCGGTGTTGGAGAGGCCGACCAGGTACAACGAGCCCGCCGCCGCCACGATCAACAGACCATACAGCCACGCCGGCGCCCGGCCGGTGAGGAAGCCCCAACGATACAGCGCCAGCCCGATCATCATCAGGCCAACAGTCCTGAACACCAGGAACAGCAGGCTCATGACCGCAAGCATCACCCAGTTTCCGGCATTTTCCCGCAAGCCCGTCATTAGGTCACCGCGCATCGCCTCGGTCGCGGCGGCGACGTCTGCGGCGTCATACCCGCCGGCCATGCTCTCGAGCGCTTCCCGCTGGATCTCGGCCGGAGCGAACTCCAGGGCGACGAGCTGGCCCACCGAGATCAGGGACCCGAGCACAACCACGGTCAGCCCGATCCAGAACAGCTTGCGGGCGCTCCACGACCGCATCAGCAACATGAACAGCCCGCTCCAGGCATAGAGCAGCAGGATATCGCCGTACCAGATCGCCAGGCCGTGGATCAGGCCGAACACGGCCAGCCAGAAGAGCCGCCGGCGCAGCAGCGCGCCACGCGCCAGATCGCTGCGCTCCCCGCCGACCAGGAAGATCGACACGCCGAACAGCAGCGAGAACAGGGTGATGAACTTGAACTCGAAGAAGGTCGCCATCACCCACCAGGCCGTGGCGTTGGCTCCGGTCCAGGGATGGGGCGACAGTTCCGGCGACAACTGCAGTTCGAACGGCAGGGCGAAGGCGGCGGCGTTCACCGCCAGGATCCCGAGCACCCCCAGCCCGCGCAGCAGGTCAAGCTCCAGATGGCGGTCGGCGGCGGCCACCGGCCTTAGCGTGGTCATGCAGTCCCCCGTCGTCCTGTTCGTCACGCCAAGCATTCACGGATGGCGGTTCCTGTCGAGACCTCCGCCGTGGCCAGTTTGTTGGACCAACATGTTGGTCCAACTCGACGGCCGTGATACCGTGTCGGCATGACGGTCCAGGTCAACATCGCCAAGGCCAAGGCCACCCTTTCCGAACTCGTCGCCCGCGCCGAGGCGGGCGAGGAGGTTGTGCTGATGCGCAATGGCAAGCCGGTGGCGACGATCCAGCCCACGGGGAACAAGCCGAAGGCGAAGCGGGTTGCCGGCGCCTGGGCGCATCTTGGCCCGATGGAAGACCCCTATCTCTTTCTGAAGCGGGATCCCGAACTCATCGAGGCCGCCGAAGCCGCCGATGAGGACGCCTTCTACCAGCCGTGAACGTTCTGGTAGACACCAACGCGCTCATCTGGTGGCTGGTTGAGCCGCGGCATCTCTCGATCATTGGCCACAGCGCCATCCAGCAGGCAGACGAGGTCTTCGTCAGCGCAGTGAGCATCTACGAGGTCGACTACAAGCGCGAGAAGCTCCGCTCAAGCGGTCATCTGGCCAACAGCATCCTCGCCCGCATGCCGCGGAACATGCCGGGGTCGCTGCCACAGCTTGGCCTGACGGTTCTGGACGTCACGGCTGACGTCGCCTGGCGCGCCGCTCGCCTGCCGCTGATCCACAAGGATCCATGGGACAGGTTGCTGGTAGCCCAGGCGATGAGCCTGGACGCGCCCCTCGTCTCGGTCGACGCGGCGTTGAGCGCCTACGACGTCGATATTCTCTGGTGAGCCTCTAGCGGGTCGGGACCGGGACGTCGCCGCGGTAGTCGTAGAAGCCGCGCTCGGTCTTGCGGCCCAGCCAGCCGGCCTCGACGTACTTCACCAGCAGCGGGCAGGGACGGTACTTGCTGTCGGCCAGCCCCTCGTGGAGGACGTTCATGATCGACAGCACGGTGTCCAGGCCGATGAAGTCGCCCAGCTCGAGCGGGCCCATCGGGTGGTTGGCGCCCAGCTTCATGGCGGTGTCGATCGACTCCACCGTGCCGACGCCTTCGTACAGGGTGTAG
>JBIKTU010000105.1:0-6515 GCA_044347965.1 Caulobacter sp. | reverse complement strand
CCCAGCCGAGGGCGCCCTGCTCTCGCAGGGTGTCCACATCGATGGGAAGCCGCTGATCGAAGGCTGCCATGACGGTCCAGCAGGGGTCTGTCCGTGAGGCGGCGGCGGTGGCGGCCATCGCCGTGTCGTGGCCCTGCAGCAGGACAGCCGCCTGCTCGGCCGGAACAGCCACGACCATGGACTCGAACGGTCCGATCTGCCCGTCGGGCCCGTCCAGCCGCCAGCCCCCTCCGTCCCGGGTCAGGCTCTGGATCTGGCGCCCCCAGGCCACCGACAGGTCCGAGGCCAGCGTCCGAACCGGAGCGTTCATGCCGGGGACGCCAACGAAGGCCTCGGCTCCGGCGGCTGACCACGGCGCGGCAACCCCCGCCTTGATCCATTGTTCGACCTGGGTGCGGAAACTCGCGCCGCGCGCCGTGAAATACTGGGCGCCATGGTCGAATCCGGCCTCGCCCAGAGGGGTTTCGATCCGCCGGGTCGACATACGCCCGCCCGGGCCGCGCGCCTTGTCGAACAGCGCGACCTGCCGTCCGGCCCTGGTGAGACGGGCCGCGCAGGCGAGCCCCGCAAGGCCTGCGCCGACAATGGCGACACGGTTGCCGTTTATGGCCATGGGAGTCTCCTGGGCGAGATTACCGGGCACATGACCCATCTTCATCGCAAGCGCCATCTAGGCCGCCGCCGGTCGAGGAGGAGGGGTCGACCGGGAAGCGCGATCCGGTCAGCGTTCTGCGAGGTGGGCCCTCCGGGCCTCAAGAACGCCGCCGCGCTCCAGTTCGTCGATGAACCGGTAGACGTTGGCCAGGTTGCGGTCGACAGCCGACAGCATGCGCGGGTTCGACAGCGCCGTGGCCGGCACGATGATGCCGTCGGTCCGACGCAGGCAAAGCCCCTCCTGGATCAGCTTCTGCACATGCCGCCGCGTCGTCTCGTAGGGCAGGTTCACCTGGTGTGACAGGGCATGGACGCTGATCCCGCGCCTCATGCTGTCGGGCACCACGGTCCCGGTGTCGGCATAGGCCTGCGCTTCGGGAGAACCGGGCCGAAGATGCCGGGTATTGGCCGAGGCGATGCCCAGAAAGATGAAGCCGCCCACCGTGTCCGAGTCGATCACCCGCGACAGCAGGTCGAAGGTTTCCATCACCAGCTGTATGGTCGCCCTCTGGGCCAGACGGGCGCCTCGCCCGCCGCGGCCCTGGTCGACTGCCGTAGGGTCTAGATTCACATCCATCATGACGAACTCTAGCGACCGCGCCTGCACTTGGCCAATGCGAACGCTGCCGGAGCCGGGCTGTTGTCACCCGAAACGGGGCATTGCCATTGACCACTCCGCTGGCCACGCCAGATAAGACCGATGGTTCAAAGTTCAGTTAGCCGCGCAGGCCACCGCCAATCTGTCATGACCACCCAAGGCCTTGGCGAACTCGATATCCTGATCGTCGACGACAACACCCAGATGCGAACCATCATCGGTAGCGTGCTGACGGCGGTGGGCTGCCGGCGGCTGCACTTCGCCCCCGATGGCCGTCACGGCATCGATACCCTGCGGCGTCGGTCAATCGACGTCATCTATGTCGACTACGAGATGCCGGTCATGAACGGTCTCGCCTTCCTGGAGGCGGTCCGGGGTCTGGAGGGGCCGGCCAGCTTCACGCCGGTCATCATGCTGACCGGCCATAGCGACCTCAAGCGCCTGACCGCCGCCCGTGACCTGGGGGTCAACGAGTTCCTCAGCAAACCTGTCACCGCGGAGTCGATCCTGAAACGGCTCGAGGCGGTGATCTTGCGTCCCCGTCCCTTCGTGCGACTGGACGGCTACTTCGGCCCCGACCGACGGCGGGGCGCCCGCCCGGGCTTCCGCGGCCCCTGGCGCAGGACGACCGATGTCCACGATGTTGTCGAGCTCTAGCAGGACAACAATCCGCTTTGCTTTCGCTGGGGCAGCAGGCTCATCCTGCGCCTTAGATCACGCGCCGGACAACAAGGCGCGGACGGGTTTGGAAGCAGTCGGAGCATCAGGATGACGAACGCGGAATTGGTCGCCTCACGGACGCCGCGCAAGGGCGCGGTCGACGCTGTTGTCGTCGGCGCCGGCTTCGCCGGCCTCTACATGGTCCAGCGGTTGCGCGAGGCCGGCCTGTCCGTTCAGGGATTCGAGGCCGGCAAGGACGTCGGCGGCACCTGGTACTGGAACCGCTATCCCGGCGCGCGCTGCGATATTCCCAGCCTGCTCTACTCCTACACCTGGTCCGACGAGGTCCGGCTCGGCTGGCGCTGGAGCGAGAAATACGCGACCCAGCCCGAAATCCTGTCCTACGCCGAGCATGTCGCCGACCGCTACGACCTGCGCCGCGACTTCGCGTTCGAAACGAAGGTGACCTCGGCGGTGTTCGACGAGACCAGCCATCGCTGGACCGTCAGCACCGACGCCGGCGACGTGATCGACGCCCGGTTCTGCATCATGGCGACCGGCTGTCTCTCAGTGCCGCGCGGCGCGGACCTGCCCGGCGCGGACAGCTTCCAGGGTGAGAGCTATGTCACCGGCCTGTGGCCGCACGAGGGGGTGGACTTCAAGGGCAAGCGCGTCGCTGTCATCGGCACCGGTTCGTCCGCGATCCAGTCCCTGCCCCATATCGCCGCCGAGGCGGCGCGGGTCGCCGTCTTCCAGCGGACACCCAACTTCAGCCTGCCGGCCGTCAACACGCCGCTGGCCGACGAGGAGGTCGCCGCCTTCCACGAAGCCTTCCCCGAGTTCATCAGGATGGTGAAGGCCGGGGAGCCGGGCATTCCCATGCCGCCGCCCGACTGGGTCCCGAACGACGCGGAACTGGCCCAGTTGCTCGAGGGGCTGTGGAGCGGCTGGGGCCTTGTCGCCTGCGCCCAGATCCCGAACCTGGTGAAGGACGAGCGCATCAACGAGGCGGCCTGCGAGTATGTGCGGGGCAAGATCCGCGAGATCGTCAAGGACCCGGTCCTGGCCGAGAAGCTGATCCCGCGCGACTTCCCGCTGGCCGCCAAGCGCGCCTGCGTCGACACCGACTATTTCGAGACCTTCAACCGCGACAACGTCAGCCTGGTCGACCTGCAGGAGACGCCGATCGAGGCCATCACCCCGACGGGCGTGAAGACCAGCGACGGCGAGTACCCGGCCGACATCATCGTCTACGCCATCGGCTTCGACGCCATGACCGGCGCCCTGTCTCGGATTGATATCCGGGGGCGCGGCGGCAAGACGCTGAACGATGTCTGGGCCGAGGGGCCGCGCACATACCTGGGCCTGATGGTGGCGGGCTTCCCGAACCTGTTCACGGTCACGGGCCCCGGCAGTCCGTCCGTGCTGTCCAACATGCTGATGTCGATCGAGTTCCACGTCGACTGGATCGCCGACGCCATCGGCCATGTGCAGGCGAAGCAGGCCTCACTGATCGAGGCCTCGCGGGAAGCCCAGGACGCCTGGGTCGAGCACGTCAACGAAGAGGCCGACAAGACCCTCTATCCGCGTGCCGCCAGCTGGTACATCGGGGCCAATGTCCCCGGAAAGCCGCGCGTCTTCATGCCCTACGTCGGCGAGGGCTACAAAGTCCGCATCGATGCCGTGGCGGCGAAGGGTTACGAGGGCTTCGAAGTCGCCTGAGGCGCCTCGACGACCGCCGCCAATCCTGTGACACTTGTCATGTCATCAGTTTGCGCGGGTCGCCATCATGCTCCAGATCCTTAGGACGCCCGACGGCGTGCCCTTCCTGCGGACGGATGAGGCGGCCTTCGAGGGCCTGCCCGATTATCCGTTCGCGCCCCGCTACATCGAGGTCGAGGGGCTGAGGCTGCACTACGTCGACGAAGGCCCCCGTGACGGCCCGACGGTGCTGCTGATGCACGGCATGCCGACCTGGAGCTTCCTGAACCGGCACATCATCCGGGATCTGGTCGCCGCGGGATACCGCTGTATCGCGGCCGATCACATCGGCTTTGGTCGCTCCGACAAGGTCATCGACGACAGCTGGTACTCGATCACTCGTCACGTTGAGGCGCACCGGGTGCTGGTCGAGAGCCTGGACCTGCGGGAGGCGACGCTGTTCTGCCAGGACTGGGGCGGACCGATCGGACTGGCGCAGGCGGCGCGATCTCCGGAGCGGTTCTCCCGCCTGGTGATTATGAACACCTGGCTGCACCACGAGGCCTATGCCTACACGGACGCCCTCCGGCGCTGGAACGCGGGCTGGCAGCCGGGCGGCGTATTCGGCGACAATGTGCCGGATCCGCTGACGATCGGGACCTTCATGATGATCCCGCTGGGCATGATGCCGGCGCGGGACCTCTACGCCGTGATCCAGGCGGGACCGGCGCCGGAGCTGACGCCTGACCAGGAGGCGATCCGGCGAGGCTATGACGCGCCGTTCGCGGGGCTCGGCCACGCGGGACACGCCGGACCGCGCCGCTTCCCGCTCAGCCTGCCCTTCTACAATCCCGAAGGCGGCGCGGCGGCGGAACAGGCCCGGGACTACGAAGTCCTGCTCAACTGGACCGGACCGGTTCACTTCATCTGGGGAGGCCTGGACGACGTCTTCACGGAAGCCTGGGGGCGGCAATGGGCGGCCAACTATCCGCGGGCGACGTTCGACCTGCTGCCCGACGCCGGGCACTTCCCGCAGGAGACCCACGGGGCGGAAATCGCGAGATTGTTTCTGGATCGGGTGGCGGCCGGGCGATAGCGCCGAACCGCCGCCTTGCGCGCCGCTACTGGCCGCTGGTGTCCGAAGGCGGGTTGGCAGCGGCGCGGTCCTTCGCCTCCTGCTTGGCGGCGGCCTTCTGGGCGGCCTTGATCGCCTTCTGGCGGTCGCGTTCCTGGCGTTCGAAATTGTAGTTCGGGGCGCGGGCCATTGTCTCTCCTGGATTAACGGGCCTTGCGGGCGGCGTAGCGCGCGTCGCGCTTGGCCTTCTGCTCGACCTTGGTGAGCTGCTTGCGCTCCTTGCGTTCGCCACGCTTGGCCTCGAGGGCCTCGGCTTCCAGCGCGGCGGCGGCCTCGAGGGCGGCGGCTTCACTGTCGGCGACCGCCTGTTTGGCGGCGGCGCGGGCGGCGGCGCGATCAGCCCGAACCTTAGCCAGTTCGGCGTCCTTGCGCGCGGCGCGGTCTTCGAACCGGGGATCGGTGACGGTGGGCTTGGGTTTCAGTTTGGCGACAAGCGCCTGGCGGGCCTCCGCCGCCGTCTTCAGCCTTTCGGCGAAGCCGGTCTTCTGGAATTCGTTCATGCAGACTTTCGTAAGAGCAACGGCCGGCCCGGGTGTCCCGGACCGGCCGCCACGAAGTGCTAGACCGCTTGCAGCTGGCCAGCGGACATCTTGCCGCTGCGCTGATCGCGTTCCAGTTCGAACGAGACCTTCTGGCCTTCGTCGAGCGAGCGCATGCCCGCGCGTTCGACGGCCGAGATGTGCACGAACACATCGGCGCCGCCGTCGTCAGGTTGGATGAAGCCGAAGCCCTTGGTTCCGTTGAACCACTTAACAGTGCCGGTAGCCATTGAGATCACCTTTCCGGTGTCGAAAGTGCGAGCGCCCAACGCGGACGCTCGATCAAATTGTCGGAAAGGATCACGTCAGACTCGGGAGCTCGATCCGAAGAGAGAGCAAGGAGAGCAACCGAACCAAGTCGATATTTGATGCGGGCTTGTCGCACGGATCGGCGCCGGAGGCGAGCGAAATACGCCGGACGGGCGAGAATGCACCCTTCCGGCGGTTCCACGCGGGCGGGGCGAGGCGTTCGCGGGCCGTTTCCGGCGTCAATTCGCCCCGGATTCGGCGATGCCGCGCCCGCCTTCGCCCCCTACCCTTCGCGCTTGCTGTAGTCCGGCTCGCGCTTCTCCAGGAAGGCCCGCACGCCCTCGGCGAAGTCGCCGTCGCTGCTGGCCAGGATCTGGTTGCGATCCTCCATGGCGATGGTCGCCTCCAGCCCGCCGGCGTCGATGGCGTGGTTGAGGGCTTCCTTGGTCAGGCGCAGGCCAAGCGGCGTGGCGTGCAGCATGTCCTTCACGAAGGCCGCCGCCTCGGCCGCGATGGCCTCCGGCTCGACCACGCGGCTGACGAGGCCCAGCTGATAGGCGCGCTCGGCGTCGATGAAACGCCCGGTCAGCATGTATTCGGCGGCCACCGAACTGCCGACCATGCGCGGCAGGAAGTAGCTGACGCCGATGTCGTTGGCCGACAGGCCGATGCGGATGAAGGCGGCGTTCATGCGGGTGCGCGGCGTGGCGATCCTCACGTCGCTGGCCAGGGCCAGGGCGAAGCCGCCGCCGCTGGCCGCGCCGTCGACGCAGGCGATGATCGGCTGCGGACAGCGGCGCATGGCGATGACGATCTCGCTGATCGACCGCTGGGCGTCGAGGCCCGCGCCGATGCTCCGCTGGCTGTTGCCGTCGCTGCGCTCCTTCAGGTCCAGGCCGGCGCTGAACGCCCTGCCCGCCCCGCTGAGGACCACCACCCGCACGTCGCGCCGCCAGTAGAGGCCGACGAAGAAGTCGCG
>JBIKTU010000104.1:0-6521 GCA_044347965.1 Caulobacter sp. | reverse complement strand
TTGGCGGTGCCGTAGAAGGTGCAGGTGCCCGGACCGTGATAGCTCGCCTGCTCTGCGGCCAGCAGCTCGTCCCGGCCCGCCTTGCCCTCGGCGAACATCGCCCGGACCCGGGCCTTCTCGGCGTTGGGCAGTCCGGAGGTCATCGGCCCGGCCGGCACGAACACCGCCGGCAGGTGGCCGAAGGCCAGGGCGCCGATCACCAGGCCCGGTACGATCTTGTCGCAGACGCCGAGGAACAGACCGCCATCGAAAGCGTCATGGGTCAGGGCCACAGCCGCCGCCATGGCGATGACGTCGCGGCTGAACAGTGACAGTTCCATGCCCGGCCGACCCTGGGTGACGCCGTCGCACATGGCCGGCACGCCGCCGGCGAACTGCGCCGTGGCCCCGACCTCGCGCGCCGCGTCCTTGATCAGGGCCGGATAGCGCTCCAGCGGCTGATGGGCGCTCAGCATGTCGTTGTAGGCCGAGACGATGGCCAGGTTGGGCGCGTCCGGATCCAGCGCCCGCAAACGGTCCCTCGGGTCCGAGGCCGCGAAGGCGTGGGCCCAGTTGGCGCAGGACAGCTTGGCCCGGCCCGGCTCGGCCCCGCGGGCGGCCTCGACCTGGGCGAGGTAGGCGGCGCGTCGGTCGCGCGAGCGGTCGACGATACGGGCTGTGACCTCCGCGACGACGGGATGAATCGGCACGGCCATGGGCGTTTCCTTGTTCATGACGGCGACCAGAGGATGCGGACCGGCGTCTCGCCCGCGGCGTCGAGCAGCGCGTGGATGGGCAGGCCAGCGCCCTCCTCGATCACCCGCCGCTTGGCCTCGCCACGGATCAGCACGAGGATCAGATACGACTGCCGCAACGCATAAAGCGTCAGGCTGAGGCGGTCCTGCGGCGGGGCGGGGTCGCCCTTGGGCGCGGCGATCACCAGGCTGCCGCCGAGCGGGTCCAGCCCCTCTTCCAGCACCGGGCTGCCCGGGAACAGCGAGGCGATATGCCCGTCCTCGCCCATGCCCAGAAGTACGACGTCGGTCGGCAGCAACTCGGCGATCACCGCCTCGGCCGCCTCGGCGGCGTCCTCGGCGGAGGCCAGATCCGACCACAGCGGCACGAAGTTCGCCGCTGCGGCCGCCCCGACGAGCAGCCGCTCGCGCAGCAGCCGTGCATTCGACTCCGGCTGGTCGGGCGCGACCCAGCGCTCGTCCGACAGGGTGACGCTGATCTGCTCCCAGGGCAGCGGCAGGGTCGACAGCAGGTCGTAGACCTCGCCCGGCGTCGATCCGCCGGTGGCGACGAAACTGGCCCTGTCGTCCTCAGCCAGGCCTGCGACCAGCCAGTCGGCGATGGCCTCGGCCGCCGCGCGCGCGGCCTCCGACGCATCGGCGTAGGCCTCGATAGGGTAGCGCTCAGTCATTCCACGCCCGCCCGGTGCGCTCGATCAAGGCGAAGGCGCCCGGGGGCCCC
Organism: Caulobacter sp.; assembly: GCA_044347965.1. Classification (GTDB taxonomy): domain Bacteria; phylum Pseudomonadota; class Alphaproteobacteria; order Caulobacterales; family Caulobacteraceae; genus Caulobacter. The sequence continues at coordinate 5,066 of JBIKTU010000104.1, read as the reverse complement.
CAGGAGCCGGCGGGATAGGGCCTTGGCGCCAAATCCGCTTCGTCCCAGGCGTCCGCGACGCCGTCGACGAACGTCCAGGCGGCCTCGACCTCGTCCCGACGGACGAACAGCGTCTGGTCGCCGCGCAGGGCGTCGAGCAGCAGTCGCTCGTAGGCGATGCGCCGCCGGCCGCCATCCTCGCCGAGGGTGCGCGACAGGCTCAGCGAGAGCGGCAGCGGCTGCAGTCGGATATCGCCCAGCCCCGGACGCTTGTTCATGATGGTCAGAGAGATGTCCTCATCCGGCTGCAGCGCGATGACCAGACGGTTGGCGACAAGGTCCGCCTCCGCCGCGCCGCCGAAGATCGAGTGCGGCACCGGCTTGAACTGGATGACGATCTCGGTGCGCCGCTCGGGCATCCGCTTGCCGGTGCGCAGGAAGAAGGGCACCCCGGCCCAGCGCCAGTTGTCGACGCGGGCGGTCAGGGCGACGAAGGTCTCCGTGCGGGTCAGTCGCCCGACCTCGTCCAGATAGGCCGTCACCGCCTCGCCCTCCACCGCGCCGGCCGTGTACTGGCCGCGCACGCTTTCTACCGGGGCCGAGGCGCGGGTGAAGGGCCGCAGCGAGCGCAGCACCTTGACCTTCTCGTTGCGCACCGCATCCGGCTCCAGGTCGGACGGCGGCTCCATGGCCACCAGGCAGAGCAGCTGCAGCATGTGGTTCTGCAGCATGTCGCGGATGGCGCCGTAGTCGTCGTAGTAGGGCCAGCGGTCGCCGACGCCCTGCGTCTCGGCCACCGTGATCTGCACATGGTCGATGGTCTGGCTGGTCCAGAGCGGCTCGAACAGGCTGTTGGCGAAACGCAGAGCGATCAGGTTCTGGACCGTCTCCTTGCCCAGGTAGTGGTCGATGCGGAAGATGTTGCGCTCGGCCGCCACCGCGCCGACGGCGTCGTTGATTGTTCGCGAGGTCTCGAGGTCGCGACCGATCGGCTTTTCCAGCACCAGACGTGTGTGGCCCTCGATCACCCCACCGGCCCGCAGCGTCTCGCAGGCGGCGGTGAACAGGCTGGGCGACAGCGAGAAGAAGATCAGCGAGGCGCCGCCCTCGCCGACCGCGCCCTTCAGGCAGGCGGCGCCGTCGGCCCGGGTGACATCGCCGGCGCAGTAGTCGAGCCGGGCGGAAAAGCGGGCCCAGACCTCGGAGTCGAGGTCACAGCGGCTTTCCAGGCCCTCGCGCACCTCGTCCCGCCAGCGCCCCGCGTCCCCTGCCCCCCGGGCGACCCCGATGACCCGCAGCGCCGCCGGCAGCAGCCCGTCGGCGTCCAGGTTGTAGAGCGAGGGCAGCAGCATCCGTCTGGCCAGGTCACCGGAGGCGCCGAGGATGACGAGGGTCGTAGGGTCGGTCGTGGGCATCTGGTCCCTGGCGATGACAGCGGTGTCGGACGGCAGATCTCCGTCATAGCGACCCGGCGACCCTACGTCAGCGTCCGGGGCCGCAATGGGTTCAGAATCTGGCGGTCAGACCGCCACGCGGCGCCGGGCGGGCCGGTCTGTCACAGTCCGGCCGCGCCGGGCAGGTCGAGCACGTCCCGGACCCGCTGGCTGACCGGCCCGGCGATCACCTCGGCCGGAGGCCCGATCTGAAGCAGGGCGCCGTGATCGAGCACCGCCAGCCGGTCGGCCAGCCGGACCGCTTCGTCCAGGTCATGGGTAACCAGCAGGATCGGTATCCGCACCTCCTGGCGCAGCTGCTGCAGCTCGCCGTGCAACCCTCGCCGGGTCGGCCGGTCGACCGCCGAGAACGGTTCGTCCAGCAACAGGGCCAGGGGGTCGCGGGCCAGAGCCCGGGCCAGCGCGACCCGCTGCTGCTGCCCACCCGACAGTTCGGCAGGCTTGCGCTGCTCCAGGCCGGTCAGATGGACCATCTCGATCAGCGCCTCGGCCCTCGCCTGGCGCTCCGCCCGGGGACGATGGCTCATGGCGGCCATGACGTTACCCAGCGCCGTCATGTGCGGAAACAGCGCATAGGCCTGGAACACCAGCCCCGCCCGGCGCCGATGGGCCGGCAGGGCTATGGACCTTTCTGTGTCGAACCAGGTCTCGCCGTCGCAGATGACATGGCCGCTCGCAGGCCGATAGAGGCCGCAGATGCTGCGCAGGATGGTCGACTTGCCGGCCCCGGATGGACCCACCAGGGCCAGCAGTTCGCCAGGCGGGCAGGCCAGTGAGATATCCAGCGGAATCGGCCCGGCCTGCTCCAGCCTGACCACCAGCCCCGGAGAATCGACCGGCTCACCCACGACGCTGACCCACCCGCGCGCCCAGCGCATGCACAATGACGATGGCGGTGATGGAGAAGACCAGCAAAGCCGCCGACATGGTCCCGGCGGCGGCCGCATCGAAGGCCTGGGTGCGGTCATAGATCGCCAGGGCGATGGTCTTCGTCTCCCCGGGAATCCCGCCGCCGACCATCAGCACGACCCCGAACTCGCCCATGGTGTGGGCGAAGGTCAGGACCAGCGCCGACAGCACGCCGGGCCAGGCCAGCGGCAGCTCGACCCGCCAGAAGGTCGCCCAGGGCGACAGGCCGCTGACCTGGGCCGCCTCCCGAACGTCCAGCGGCAGAGCCTCGAACGCCCGCTGCATCGGCTGCACCGCGAAGGGGATGTTGACCAGCACCGAGGCCAGCAGCAGGCCCTCGAAGCTGAACACCAGGCCGTGGCCGAATATCTGCGTCCAGACCTGACCGATGGCCGAGTCGCCGCCGAGGCCGACCAGCAGATAGTAGCCCAGCACTGTGGGCGGCAGCACCAGCGGCAGGGCCACCAGCGCCTCCAGCAAGCCCTTGCCGCGCCGCACCCGGAAGGCCAGGGCCCGCGCGGACAGCAGACCGAGCGGCAGCAGGACGGCCGCCGTCCAGGCGGCGAGCTTCAGCGACAGGGCGAAGGCGGTCCAGTCCATCGGATCGGTCTCAGCCCCCTTCGCCGGGCAACACGAAGCCATGGCGTCGGAAAACGCCGCGCGCCTGTGGCGACTGCACGAAGGCGTAGAAGGCGCGCGCCGTGGCCCCGGCGCCCTTCAACACGACAGCGCGCTGGCGCAGCGGCCTGTGCCAGTCGGCGGCGATGATCGCGAAGCTTCCGGCGGCCTTCACCTGCGGGGTCAGCGCCAGCGACAAGGGAATAATGCCGCCCTGCGCCGAACCCGAGGTGGCGAACTGCGTCGCCTGGGCGACATTCTCGCCCAGCACCAGCCTGGGCTCGATCATCCTCCAGAGCCCGGCGTGCTGGAGCGCTTCCCGGGCGGCCCGTCCGTAGGGGGCATGCTCCGGATTGGCGATGGCGAACTTGCGCAGCCGGCCGTCGCGCACCGCTGCGGCGAGGTCGACGAGCCGGCTGTCGGCGCGGACTCCCGAGCCCCTGGGCTGGAAAAGCCCGATGCGACCGATGGCGTAAAGCGCGCCGCCGTCCTCGGTCTTGCCCGCCGCGGCCAGCATCCGGACATAGCCTTCGTCAGCGGACAGGAAGACCTCGAACGGCGCGCCGTTCCGGATCTGCTGGGCGAAGTTTCCCGACGAGCCGAAGGTCAGTTTCACGGTTTTGCCGGTGGCTCTTCGGAACAGCGACGCCACCTCCGGCAAGGTGGCGTTCAGATCCGAGGCGGCGGCGATCGGCGGCGCGTCGTCGGCCAGGGCCGGCCGCCAGGCCACGGCTGCGACCGTCGCTCCCGCGCCGATCAGGCCCAGGACCGAACGACGGCGAAGGGACGTTTCCGGCTCCATGAGGTTCCCTTCCGCGCGATATAGCCAGACGACTATATCGATTGCCTCGCGATTGCGCGAGGCCGCCGGTCAGGCGTCGGGATCACGGGCGAGAAGGTCGGCAAGCCGGTCCAGATCTCCGGCCATCGCGACGGCGGCGCTCGCCTCCATGGCCCGATAGCGATCCAGGACAGCCTGCCCCATCGTCGTCAGCCCGGCTCCGCCGTGACCCCGCCCGCCCTTCACGGTCTCGACAACCGGCTCCTTGAAGCAGCGGTTCATGGTGTCGATCAGATACCAGGCCCGCTTGTAGCTCATGCCCATGCGGCGGGCCGCAGCCGAGATCGAGCCGGTCTCGGCCAGCGCCGTCAGCAGGTCGGCCTTGCCGGGCCCCATGGCCACGGTGCGTCCAAGCAGCAGCCTGAATCGGAATCGGAGCGGATCGGCCATGGCCTATCCTATCGCGACCGATCCGGTTTGGCGGCGCCATTCCCGGCTCGCCAAGGCGGCGCTTTGGCGCGATCCTGCGTGGCCAGACCGCTTCATGACCGTCCGGGGACAGCAGACCTTGAGCACCGCGACCCTCAGCCCGTTCGGCCCGGAGATCTGGACCACCGGCGGTCCGACCGTATACGTCGCGGGCTTTACCTACCCGACGAGAATGGCCGTCGTCCGGCTGTCGGACGGCGGGCTGCTGGTCTGGTCGCCGGTGGCCCTGACCGGGTCGTTGCGGACCGAGGTCCTGGCGCTGGGCGAGGTGCGGGCGCTGATCGCGCCCAACAGCCTGCATCACCTGTTCCTGGCGGAATGGCGAGCGGCCTTTCCGTCCGCGAAACTGCATGCGGCGCCGGGCTTTCACCGGCGCTGTCCGGACATCGCGGTCGACGCCGACCTGGCGGACGCGGCGCCGCCGGAGTGGGCGGCGGACCTCGAGCAGGTCGTCGTGCCGGGCAACGCCATCACCACCGAGGTGGTGTTCTTCCATCGCACCAGCCGCACGGTGCTGTTCACCGACCTGATCCAGCAGTTCGATCCAGGTTGGTTCAGCGGCTGGCGGGCGATCGTCGCGCGGCTGGACCGGCTGGTCGGAACCGAGGCCGCTGTGCCGCAGAAGTTCCGCCTCGCCTTCACCGACCGCCGCGCAGCCCGCGTCGCGATCCGGCGTATCCTGGCCTGGCCGGCCGAGCGCGTGCTGATGGCGCACGGCGCGCCGGTGATGGCTGAGGGTCAGGCCTTCATCCGCCGCGCGTTCGGGTGGCTGAAGGCTTAGGGCCGCCGCCTTGCGTGCTTCGACACGCGCCTGCGGCGCTGCTCAGCATGACTTG